>NZ_SJUU01000009.1:0-134868 GCF_004337115.1 Exiguobacterium sp. SH3S3 | reverse complement strand
GATGAGATTTCCCTTTGAGCAATCAAGAAAGACCCCTCAGAGACGATGAGGTAGATAGGTCATGGGTGGAAGCACGGCGACGTGTGGAGCTGAATGATACTAATCGGTCGAGGCTTTGATCTAGAAATGGTTTGTATTGATGAATCTTCAGTTTTGAGAGTTCAATCTCTTAAAAACATATTGACGTCACTGTTAAATGATGTTAATATAATACTTGTCTGGTGGCGATAGCGAAGCGGCCACACCCGTTCCCATGCCGAACACGGAAGTTAAGCGCTTCAGCGCCGAAAGTAGTTGGGGGTCTCCCCCTGTGAGGATAGGACGTTGCCAGGCAAGATCGTTCCGCAATAGCTCAGTGGTAGAGCAACCGGCTGTTAACCGGTAGGTCGTAGGTTCAAATCCTACTTGCGGAGCCACTTTTTCTCTTCTTTGGAGAGCTGTCCGAGTGGCCGAAGGAGCACGATTGGAATTCGTGTAGGCGGCACAACCGTCTCAAGGGTTCGAATCCCTTGCTCTCCGCCAGTTTATCCATACTAATTATGGCCCGTTGGTCAAGCGGTTAAGACACCGCCCTTTCACGGCGGTAACACGGGTTCGATTCCCGTACGGGTCACCATTTAATTTTTATATCGTCGCGGGGTGGAGCAGTCTGGTAGCTCGTTGGGCTCATAACCCAAAGGTCGTTGGTTCAAATCCAGCCCCCGCAATTAGCTTTGGTCCTGTGGTGTAGCGGTTAACATGTCTGCCTGTCACGCAGAAGATCGCGGGTTCGAATCCCGTCAGGACCGCCATTTTTTTATTTAACTAAATTACTACATACATGGCTTTGTAGCTCAGTTGGTAGAGCAAAGGACTGAAAATCCTTGTGTCGGCGGTTCGATTCCGTCCAAAGCCACCATGTGGGGGGGTAGCGAAGTGGCTAAACGCGGCGGACTGTAAATCCGCTCCCTCGGGTTCGGCGGTTCGAATCCGCCCCCCCCCACCACTTTAGGGGCATAGTTTAGCGGTAGAACTACGGTCTCCAAAACCGTCAGCGCGGGTTCGATTCCTGCTGCCCCTGTTTATTATGGCGATTGTGGCGAAGTGGTTAACGCACCGGATTGTGATTCCGGCATTCGAGGGTTCAATTCCCTTCAGTCGCCCCATTTTGTTGGGCTGTAGCCAAGTGGTAAGGCATCGGATTTTGATTCCGACATGCGTAGGTTCGATCCCTTCCAGCCCAGCCATTTTGCGGAAGTAGTTCAGTGGTAGAATACGACCTTGCCAAGGTCGGGGTCGCGGGTTCGAATCCCGTCTTCCGCTCCATTTAATCTCTTTGGCGCCATAGCCAAGTGGTAAGGCAGAGGACTGCAACTCCTCTATCGTCGGTTCGATTCCGACTGGCGCCTCCAACATAATATGCCGGTGTGGCGGAATTGGTAGACGCGCACGACTCAAAATCGTGTTCCTCTGGAGTGTCGGTTCGACTCCGACCACCGGTACTCTCTGCGGGTGTAGTTTAATGGTAAAACCTCAGCCTTCCAAGCTGATGACGAGAGTTCGATTCTCTTCACCCGCTTCATATCTCTCTGCCCTTAGTGGCGGGGAGATTTTTTGTATGCGAAAATAAGAAGAGTGAGGTGATGAATGGGATGACTCCTGAGATACTAAAACAACAGATTGTCGAGTACGCTGCGTCAATCGGGATCGATGAGTTGAAAGTGACGACGGCCGATCCGTTCATCGTCATGAAGCAACGGCTCATCAAACAACAAGAGAAAGGCTTCGCTTCAGGATTTGAAGAACCCGACCTTGATAAACGGACGACGCCTGAACTATTGTTAGAGGACGCCCAGTCGATCATTGCGATTGCGGTCGCCTACCCGAGCAAATTGAAAGATGCGCCCCGAAGCGTGGCAGGCGAACGGCGTGGGCTGTTCGCACGTGCCTCGTGGGGGCTTGATTATCATCGTGCCGTCGGCTCACGGCTTGAACAGCTTCAAGCGTATATCGAAGAACTCGTTCCCGGCGTCAAAACGCGCTCGATGGTCGACACGGGTGAACTTGTCGATCGGGCTGTGGCCGAACGGGCCGGAATCGGGTTTAGTGGGAAAAATTGCTCGATCATTTCGCCGGAGAAGGGATCTTACCTGTACTTGGGCGAGATGATTTTAGACACATATCTGCCGCCCGATACAGCAATCGAGGACGGGTGCGGGGACTGTGATAAGTGCATGACCGCCTGTCCGACGACGGCGCTCGTCGAACCGGGTGTGCTTGACGCCAAACGGTGCATCGCTTACTTGACCCAGATGAAGACGCTCATGCCGAGAGAGTTCCGCTCGAAGCTTGGCGGACGCCTTTACGGCTGTGATACGTGCCAACAAGTCTGTCCATATAACCGTAAGAAAGATTGGCGCCATCATGAAGAGCTGTTGCCGGAGGCAGAAGTCGTCAAACCGTTGCTCGAACCGCTGCTCAGCTTGAGTAACCGCGAGTTCAAGGCGAAGTTTGGTCACTTGTCCGGCTCGTGGCGCGGTAAGAAGCCTATTCAACGTAACGCGATCTTAGCGCTCGCGCATTATCGTGAACCGTCAGCCGTCTCGGTGCTCGAAACATTCATTCAAACCGATGAGCGTGAAGACATGCGGGCGACGGCTGTCTGGGCGATCGGTGCGATTCTCGGTACTGATGCCGAAGCAATCTATCAAGAGATCGAACGCGTAGAGCAATCAGAACTGGTTAAAGAAGAGATTCGTATATTCCGAGAGGAGTGGGAACGTGAAGACCGTGTCATCTAAATGGGGAACGTTATCATACGAATTAAATGAGCAGGGGAAATTAATTGCGTTAGATTTTGCGGAAACAGAACAGGCAGATGGGAGCGCACCGATGTGGCTCGTCGACATGATCGAACGGGTCGAACGGGAAGGACTCCAAGCAATTGACCGCGCCTGGATTGACATGAACGGGACGGTTTTCCAACAAGAAGTGTGGGATGCGCTGTTGACGATCCCGTCTGGTGAGACGCGGACGTATAAACAAATCGCGGAGCAGATCGGACGTCCGAAAGCAGTCCGTGCTGTCGGCCAGGCGTTGAACCGTAATCCGCTGCCTGTCATCTTCCCATGCCATCGTGTCGTCGGCAGCAGCGGACAGCTCACGGGTTTTGCGGGCGGGCTCGATCAAAAACAACGATTACTCGATATCGAACAAGTGAAGTGAGGAATAGATTATGGCTAACCATGTAGTAATGTTTCAACCGGAAATCCCGGCAAATACGGGCAACGTCTCGCGGACGTGTGCGGCAACGAACTCGGTGCTCCATCTGATTCGTCCGCTCGGCTTCTCGACGGATGACAAAATGTTAAAACGGGCCGGCCTCGACTATTGGCAGTTCGTTGACGTCCGTTACCATGACTCGCTTGACGAACTATGGGCACAACATCCGGACGGCGAGTTTTTCTATATTACAAAGTACGGCGAACAGTATCCGAGTGACCTTGACGTGTCTGACGTCGAGAAGGACTATTTCTTCGTCTTCGGACGTGAGACGAAAGGCTTGCCGATGGAAGTGATCGAGGACAACCTTGACCGCTGCATCCGCTTGCCCCAGTCAAACCTCGTCCGTTCGCTCAACGTCTCGAACACGGCGGCCATCATCGTCTATGAGGCGCTACGCCAACAAGGTTATGCGGGATTAAAGTAAGAAAAAAGAGCCCGATTCGTGAGAATCGCGGCTCTTATTGATTACCTTCAGGTTTTCTGTTGTATCCTGCTGTTAAGATCGCCGCAAGGAAGGCGACGCTGATTCCGACCATTAGTAATAATCCCATTTAAAAATCCCCCTTTTGTTCTCCGTGACTACGAATATTATAATATACTTGATAATAGATTTGCACTGAATATGAGAAATTCTTGTGAAATGAGAGCCGATATGAAAACAAATGTGTACTTGTTAAGCTACGCCCCGTTGATTGGGATCATTCTTTTTTCGATGTCACTCGCTATCGCCACATCTGAATACGCCATTCAATGGCTGACGCGTGTCGGGGTGTATAGTGAAATCATCGCGCTGTTGTCTGTCCAAGAGACGAAGATCCTCGTGCTCGTCATGTTCTTCACGATATACTTCATGCTGTTTAGCGCCTTTAAACTCGTCGCCGATACGTTTAACCAACTCGGTTTCGCATTTTTTGCGCGTGAGACGAACGGGAGCTCGCTCCATCGCTTAAAGCCAGGAGCGACAATTTTCTTGGTCGGTTCAGGTGTCAGTTTTTTGTTTTTGACTTCACTGCCGGCAGCGATTGCGGTCTTGCTTGGCACGTTTGTCGTCTATTTATTCTACTACATTTGGCAAGTCAGCCAGTTGATGTCGACACTTCGAGCAATCGGGCTCTTGTTGATTCAAGCGATGATGTGGGCGATTCTGTTAAGCGGGCTCGTTTGGGCGCTCCTCAGGCTGTTTAACTCGGTCGGGGATATCATCTTATGAACACTGTGACAGGAGAAGAGTGGCTGGTCCATCTGAAAACATACAGACAGACGAAACAAGGCTAGAGGACTCATCCTCTAGCCTTGTTTTTTAGCGATGCGCCTCTGTCCAAACGATAGCCGGGTACGCCCGGTTGGCAAGCTCCGGGAACGGACGCGGCGTGTCGGCACCGAGCCAGATTGCCGTGATCGTCTGATCGGTCAAGCCGACATACCACATGTCCTTATGCGAGTTGGTCGTGCCGGTCTTGCCTCCGACGTAAGGGCGCTTGATCTGGCCGGCGTAACGTCCCGTCCCGTACGTTGTGACGGCAGATAACGCTTCTTGCATCGCCGAGGCCGTCTCGTCCGACCAGACGGCTTGTTTCATCATGTCCGGGCTGATTGTCGGGACGCCCGAAGCAAAGCGGATTTCTTTAATCGTCTGACCAGATACGTACACACCTTTATTGAGAAAAGGCGTGTACGCGGCAGCGAGTTCCTTCGGAGATACTCCTTGTGTCAGACCGCCGAGCGCGCTCGCGAGATTGCTGTCCTTGGCTGGATCCCACTGGCTGAACATCATGTCGGCCGTCTCGTACGCTCGCTCTTGGTCGATCGCCGTGAACGCGGCGAGTGCCGGTGTGTTATACGAGTAAGCGATCGTATCTTGGAGCGTGACGTCGCCTAGGACACGGTTGCCGCTGTTCGTCGGGCAATACGTCCCGTAACAGACAGGTCGTCCGTCAAGCACCGTATCGAGCGTCGCTCCGGTCTCTTCGATGTAAGGCGCAAACACAAGGACAGGTTTTATAGCCGAGCCCGGCTGCCGGTACGCTTGGGTGGCCCGGTTGAATTCACCACTCTGCTTCATATCAGAATCGACGAGGGCGACGATGCGCCCGTTCGGCGTCAATTCGGCATAGCCCCCGTTCAAGCCGTTCGGTAAGCGGCTCATCACTTGTTTCGCTTGGTTTTGACGTTCGACGGACAAATACGTTTCGACTGTCGCTTTATTGCTCGCCAAGTAGTTTTTGGCCGCCTCTTCATCGAGGTCATAACGTGTACGGACGAGGCGGACCGCGTCTTTCATGACCGTGTCCATATAGTCTGGATAGCGGACTTTGTGGCTGCGATAAGAGGCCTTGAGTTTGACGCCGTGAAACGCATCATATGCTTGCTTTGATAGGACGCCCGCATCTCTCAATTGCGTGAGGATGCGATCTTTACGCTCGTAAAAGGCAGGCGACGGGTCAAGCGGATCGTAAAGGGACGGATTATTCGGCACGGTCAGCAAGTAAGCGATCTGGTTCCAGTTCAAATCGTCGAGTGGACGGGAGAAGTACGTATCGGCCGCCGACTGGATACCATAGACGTTATGACCGAAGAAAATGACGTTGCTGTAGGCGGTCATAATTTCTTTTTTACTATAATTTTTTTCAAGCGCTCGTGCGATCATTAATTCCTTTACTTTGCGCTCATACGTCCGTTCGTGCGTTAAATAAACGTTTCGGGCCAGTTGTTGGGTAATCGTGCTCCCGCCTTGGACCGACGATTCGTTGGCGTTATTGATGAACGCTCGGGCAATCCCTCCGAGGTCATAGCCGGGATGGGCGTTGAACTTCCGGTCCTCAATGACGATGATTGCTTCACGGATGTGATTCGGAAGCCCATTGACGGAGACGTCGTTGCGGCGACCGTTCAAGTACAGCTGTTCCGCCCCTCCTTTATAAGTGAGCGTGACAGCATGTTTCGATGAGAGCGGAGCGGAGCTGACGGCCTCTTCACCCCACTCGACAATCGTTTTCGCTTGGTCAATCTCTTCTTTTAAAGCTCCGCTGACTGTGAAGCCGACGGCAACCAATCCAGCAATAAACACAACCCCGAGCCATGCTCTCATCGTCTCACCTCTTTCTCTATTCATTATATCGTCAAACTTTCAATAAAACTCAAAATGTAAACGCTATCATATAATAATTTAAGCAGGAATACATTAGGAAACAGCGAAAAAGGGTATTAGAGGTTTATATTATGAATTTAGGAGGCAGTACTATGAAGCAAGAAATGGTTGCGATGCTCCTCGCTGGCGGGGAAGGCAAGAGACTTGGGCCTCTCACAAGAAAGACGGCAAAGCCTGCCGTCAACTTTGGAGGGAAGTACCGGATTATCGATTTCCCACTATCGAACTGTACGAATTCGGGAATCACGACAGTCGGTGTGTTGACACAATATGAGCCGTTAGAATTAAACCGTTACCTCGGCATCGGGTCTGCCTGGGATTTAGATCGCCGCAATGGCGGATTAGCTATCTTGCCGCCATACCAAGCTCAGTCGGGGAAAAACTGGTACGAAGGTACTGCGAATGCGATCTACCGGAACTTGAGCTATATCGATGACTACGATCCGGAGTACGTGTTGATCTTATCGGGAGATCACATTTACAAAATGGATTACGAGAAGATGCTCGATTTCCACAAAGAAAAACAAGCCGATGTGACGATTTCAGTCATGGCCGTCCCATGGGATGAAGCACCGCGCTTCGGAATCTTGAATACGAGCGATGATTTGCGTATTAACGAATTCGATGAAAAACCTGAGAAGCCGAAGAGCAACTTGGCGTCGATGGGGATCTATATCTTCAACTGGAAAGTGTTGCGCGAACACTTGATTCAAGACGCGGAAGACGAGACGTCAAGCTTTGACTTTGGGAAGAACATCATTCCAAACACGCTTATCGACGGATTGAACGTCTTCGCCTATAAATTCAAAGGCTACTGGAAAGACGTTGGTACGATCCAGTCACTATGGGAAGCGAACATGGACCTGCTCGAAGAAGATCCTCCGTTCGATTTATATGACCCAGACTTTAAAATTTACTCGGTCAACCCGAACCAAACGCCGCAATTCATCGGAAAAGATGCTTGTGTCGAGCAGTCGGTCATCAATGAAGGATGCCGAATCGAAGGAGAAGTCCAACATTCGGTCTTGTTCTATGACGTGCGTGTCGGTGAAGGGTCGCTTGTGAAAGACTCCGTCATCATGCCAGGGGCCCGCATCGGGAAAGACGTTACAATTCATAGAGCCATTGTCGCTAGCTGTGCCGTCATTGAAGACGGCGCGACAGTTGGTGAGCCGGGGGGTGACATCGTTGTCATCGAGCCGCATGAAAATATCGAAAGTGGAACAGTCTTCAAGCAACGTGCTTGATACTAAAATAGACCGACGCAAGGAGGCGTTATTGTTGACGAATGATTTGTTAGGAATCATCAACTTAGGTACCGAAGAAGGGTTATTCCCGGAGTTAACGGGACATCGCAACTTAGCATCTGTCCCGTTCTCGGGGCGCTATCGTCTCATCGACTTTACATTGACGAATATGATTACCCAAGGTATCGATCAAGTTGGGATTTTTACACTTGATAAGTATCGTTCTTTAATGGACCATGTAGGATCAGGCAAAGAGTGGGATCTTGACCGCTCACAAGGCGGATTGCATATCTTCCCGCCGGCGCTTAAACCGGATGGCGAAGCCTATCTCGGAGATTTAGCGAACTTCGCGATGCACCGGGAACACTTCGTGCGCAGCAAACAAGCTTACGTCGTCATTACCGGCTCGAACGTGTTGACGACAATCGATTATCAAAACATGCTCGAACATCATAAATCGATGGGTGCGGACATCACGCTCGCCTACACGGAGCATGAACAAAAATGTGGCTACTGTCGTCCGATTCGACTCGGGGAAAACGACCGTGTCGTCGGGATCGGGGAGCGCGGCTTTAGCCCGGACGATGAGCATGCATATACAGAAACGATCGTTATGTCGAAAAACTTATTCCTCCGCCTCGTCGATGAAGCGACGTCAAAAGGGGAGTATGACTTGTTAGACGGCGTTATTCGTCCTCAGCTCCACCGTCTCCACGTTCATGGATATCACTATACGGGTAAAACGCAGGTGATTCACTCGGTGCTTTCGTACTATAATGAAAGTATGCGCTTACTTCGCCAAGAAGGAATCATCTACGACTTCCCTCATATTTACACGAAGATCAAACATGAGCCGCCGACTCGCTACTTGAAAGGGGCGAAAGTGAATGAAGCGCTAGTCGCCAATGGATGTAAAATCAGTGGAGAAGTCCAAACTAGCATTTTGTTCCGGGGTGTGGTCATCAGTGAACATGCGCGCGTCAAAAATTCAATCATTTTATCCAAGTCGATCATCGAAGAAGGGGCTGTCGTCGAGAACGCCATTTTAGACAAAGAAGTGGTCGTGAAACGTGGACAGGTCATTCGTGGAACGGTCGATGAACCGATCGTCATCAGAAAACGGACAACGGTTTAAAGGAGGATATTATGAAAATATGGTATGTCGCTTCAGAAGCGGCACCGTTCATGAAAACGGGGGGGCTTGCCGATGTGATTGGCTCGCTCCCTCAAGCGGTGTCTAGCCTTGGTGAAGATGTCAGTGTCGTAATGCCGAAGTATGGCTCGATTGCACAAGAATATGTCGATGAGATGGAATATTTATTCGATTTGATCGTCCCGGTCGGCTGGCGTAAGCAGTTCGGGGCCGTCTTGAAGTTAGAGCGCGACGGGATCACGTATTACTTTATCGATAACGAGTACTATTTTAATCGCGAAGGCGTGCTCTACGGTCATTACGATGATGCAGAACGATTCGCCTTTTTCTCCCGAGCCGTCCTTGAGATGATCGGGCAGATTGAAGAAGTTCCGGACGTGTTGCACTGCCACGATTGGCAGACGGGTGTCCTTCCGGCGTTTCTACGAATCCATTATCAACACATCGAAGCGTACCAAAAGATTCGAACGGTCTTTACTATCCATAACCTGCAATACCAGGGGATCTTCCCGGAAGCTGTGCTTGGTGAACTGCTGCAGTTTGGGCACGAGCATTTCACGGCAGAGGGCATCCAACATAACGGCCTCGTCAATTACATGAAGGCCGGTATCGTCCATTCCGACCAAATCACGACGGTGAGTCCATCTTATCGCGATGAGATCATGGAACCTTACTATGGCGAAGGTTTAGATGCGGCACTGCGCCACCGTGCCGTCGACGTCCGCGGCATCTTGAACGGTCTCGATTTGGCGACGAACGACCCGAGCACGGACAAACGAATCGCACAAACGTATGATCTCGATACGGTCAAAACAGGGAAGCTTGCCAACAAGCGCATGCTTCAAGAACGGTACGGTCTCGAAGTGCGTGATGATATCATGTTGATCGGATTCGTGAGTCGTCTCGTCGAGCAAAAAGGTCTCGATTTGATTCATGCGGTGAACCATGAGTTGGGGAATTTGGACTGTCAGTTCGTCTTCCTTGGATCGGGTCAACCTGAATATGAGGCGATTGTTCATGAGATGACGGCAGCCCATCCTGGGAAAATCGGGTCGTATATCGGGTTCGATATCGAACTGGCCCACTTGATCTATGCGGGATCAGACGCCTTCTTGATGCCATCTCGATTCGAACCGTGCGGCCTTAGCCAATTGATCTCGATGCGTTATGGAACGCTTCCGATCGTTCGTGAGACAGGCGGACTCCGAGACACGGTCAAACCTTACAATGATTATACGCAAGAAGGGACTGGCTTCGGTTTCTTGAACTACAACGCTCACGAGATGCTCGCGACGATTGAAAAATCAATTCGTGTCTTCTACGAGGATAACACTTGGAATGCGCTCGTCCATCAAGCGATGACTTCGGACTTCAGCTGGAAACAATCCGCTAAGCAATACCGTGAGTTATATCACCTATTCGCATGACTGGAAGGAGATTTACACATATATGTTTACAGATAAACAGAGCTTCGTCACTTCGTTTCAAGAAAGATTCGTCGCCTTAAACGGGAAATCGTTCGATGAAGGGACCGAGCAGGAAGTGTATCAAACGTTGGCAACGATGGTGCGTGAACAAGCGATTCCGAAATGGATCAACACACGCGACAAGCAAGAAGCCAAACAGAGCAAGCAAGTCATCTATTTCTCGCTCGAGTTTTTGTTAGGCCGCTTCCTCTATAACAACTTACTCAGTATGGATGTTTTAGAAGTTGTCCAAGAAGGACTTGAAGAACTCGGTTTTGATTTCACGGAAATCACGGAGTTCGAGCCGGAACCTGGACTCGGTAATGGTGGACTGGGCCGTCTGGCCGCTTGTTTCCTCGATTCACTTGCCGCGCTCAGTCTGCCCGGTCACGGTAACGGGATTCGTTATCGTTACGGTTTGTTCAAACAAAAAATCGTCGACGGCTATCAAGTCGAGTTGCCGGACAACTGGCTCCGAGACGGAAATATGTGGGAGACGCGCCGTGCCGATCGTGCGGTTGACGTGAATTTTGGGGGCTGGATCGAGATGAAGCAGATCGGAGACCGTCTCCGTGTCGTTCATCACCCAGACGAAGTCGTACGCGCCGTCCCATACGATATGCCGATCATCGGTTACAAGAACGACGTTGTGAACACGCTCCGGCTTTGGAATGCGGAGTCGCCATTTGATGACGAAGAGTATATGGAACGCACGAAAGGGTCGTACAAAGACTTGTTGAAACACAAGCAGTCGATTGCGACGATCTCGGAGTTCCTTTATCCGGACGACACGACGTATGAAGGTAAAGTGCTCCGTTTGAAACAACAGTACTTCTTCGTGTCAGCGGGTGTCCAATCGATGATCGCGTCTTACTTGCGACACAACAAATCACTCAAACATTTAGGCGACTACTACGCTGTCCACATTAACGATACCCACCCGGTCGTCGCGATCCCTGAACTGATGCGGATTTTGATGGATGATCACGGATATGGCTGGGATGAGGCGTGGCGCGTGACGAAGAGTGTCATGTCGTTCACAAACCATACACTTCTCGCCGAGGCGCTTGAAAAGTGGCCGGTCGAGATGTACGAGCGTCTATTACCACGAATCTATCAAATCATTAATGAAATCAACCGTCGTTTCTGTAGAGACGTGCTCGTCAATTATCCACACCTTGAACCGCATATGGGTGAGATTGCGATCGTCTCGAACAATTACATTAACATGGCAAACCTTGCCGTCGTCGGGTCACATTCGACGAACGGGGTCGCCCGTATTCATACAGATATTTTAAAACAACGCGAGATGCGCCACTTGTACGAAATGTTCCCGCTTCGTTTCAATAACAAGACGAACGGCATCACGCATCGCCGTTGGCTCTTGAAATCAAATCCACGTCTATCGAACTTGATCACGGACGCAATCGGTCCGTCATGGATCGAGCACCCGAACGATCTTGAGAAGTTGATGGGCGTCTCGAAAGATACGAGCTTCCAGGAGCAAGTGATGGAAGTAAAACAACAAAATAAACTCGACTTAGCGGCTTACATTCAAGATGAGACGGGAATCAGTGTCGACCCGAACTCGATTTTCGATGTTCAAGTCAAACGTCTGCACGCGTACAAGCGTCAGCTCATGAACGCGATGCATATTCACGCGCTCTATCAAAAGATTCAAGCAGACCCGACGTTCACAATGGTCCCACGGACGTTCATCTTCGGAGCGAAAGCGGCGCCAGGTTATTATTACGCGAAAGAAGTCATCCGCTACATCAATGCCCTCGCGTCGATGATTAACAAGGACAAACGGGCGAGTCAGTTCATCAAGATCGTTTTTCTTGAGAACTACCGCGTCTCGATGGCCGAACGGATCTTCCCGGGCTCGGACGTTAGTGAACAGATCTCGACGGCGAGCTACGAGGCGTCAGGAACCGGAAACATGAAGTTCATGATGAACGGAGCGCTCACAATCGGTACGCTTGACGGGGCGAACATCGAGATTCGCGATGCGGTCAGTGACGACCATATCTTCATTTTCGGATTGGCGCCGCAAGAAGTCATGAACTATAAGAAATTCGGCGGGTATCATGCGGCCGACATTTATCATGCCAACACCGAAGTACGTAACGTCGTCGACAGTCTCGTCAACGGGACGTTCGATAAGGTCGGGGAGTATCAATTCCAAGCGATCTTTGATTCGCTTCTCGTCTATAACGATGACTTCCTCGTCTTGAAAGACTTTATGTCCTACATGCAGGCACAGCGACGCGTCGATGAAGCGTTCGCAGATAAGGCGCGTTGGGCGGAAAGTTCAATCGTCAATACGGCTAAGTCTGGTATTTTCTCGAGTGACCGCACCATCACGGAATATGCGAACGCGGTTTGGAACATCAAGCCGACGAGTGTGAATTGAACTACCCCCACCTAGGCCTTGCTTAGAGGTGGAGGATTCCTGAGTTATCCGGCCTAACGACCGGAACATTATCAGGCTACCCCCGTTGTCCCGACGGTTGAAAGTTGATCTTGTTCGTTTCTTTAGTGCGGATGCCTACTTTGCTTGGTTTTCGCTACTTCGGTCATCCGCTAGGTGAACGTTGAAGATTTTACGTGACAGACGAACTTCCTGTCACAACCCTATATCTTCAGTTTTCAAGGAACGTGACACTTATTTTTTACCGGATTTCAGGAAGTTCAAACACGATGTCGAACCATTGACGTATCGAAAGACACGCCTGGTTCGAAGGCGATTCATCTCCCACTTTCACTAGGGCTTCGCCCGCGTCGTTTAGAAGTGGGAGTATTCTCGCCTAATTTTGATAAAAAAATCCACCCGTTATGGGTGGACCTTGTTGTCTGGATAACTGATCCAGTCAGAGTATGAACCGGGATAGAGACGGACATCGTCTTTACCGAGCGCGTGCAACGCCAAAATGTTCACGCAAGCGGTGACACCGCTGCCGCAATAAAAAATCGGGTTCGGGACATCGAGCACGTTGGTGTAAAGTTCGCGCAAATCGTGAAAGTCTTGAAGCGTCCCGAGCTCCGTGACAGCGTCTACGTATGGGCAGAGCAGGGCGTTCGGAATATGCCCGGCTTTTTTATCGATCGGTTCGTGGCTTCCGTCGTAACGGTCGGCCGTTCTTGAGTCATATAGGCCGCCTGTTGTCGTTGCGGCGCGCACGTCTTCGATCGTGGCGATCATATCGTCGTGGAAATCAGGGACGTATGTCGAAGCAGGGTACGTCGGAATCTCGGTCGTTGTCTCACCACAGTAAGTGATGCCGGCCTGAATTCCGCCTTCGAGCACGATGACGCGCTCATGGCCGGCCCACTTGAATAACCACCAAGCACGTGCGGCGTATGGGAAACCGTCGTCGTAAATAATGATCAAGTCGTCCTTTTGGATGCCGATGCGTCGGAGCGTCTCCGTCCACGCTGCTTTTGACGGGAGCGGGTGACGTCCGCCGTGAACGGACACAGGGCCTGACAAGTCTTCCATCAAGTCGAGATGGACGGCATTCGGGAGATGTCCTTGACGGTACACGTATTTTCCGTATGAAGCGTCGTTCAATGAATAGCGGCAATCAATAAATCGGATTGAGTCCGTATGGACGATTTGTTTCAATTCTTGGGCACGCATAGTTGGAAACATAGTATCACCTCGAAGTTTCGTTACTCCCATCGTATACAAGATGGAACAAATTGGCGAGTACTTCGATTGAATTTGAACGTCGAAAGGGGAATTGACCATGGCATGGCAACAAACATATGAGCGTTGGAATCAATATGAGGAACTTGAACCTTATCTTCGGACCGAATTAGACGAGATGGCAAAAAATGAGACGACACTCGAAGAAGCGTTTTATAAGACGCTTGAATTCGGAACGGGTGGTATGCGCGGTGAGATCGGACCAGGTGCCAATCGAATGAACGTCTATACGATTCGTAAAGCGGCACAAGGATTTGCCGACTTTATTTCGGCGTCAGGCGAGGAAGCGAAACGGCACGGTGTCGTCATCGCCCATGATCCACGTCACTACTCACCTGAATTCGCGCTCGAGGCGGCACGAACGTTTGCATCGAACGGGATCAAGACTTACTTGTTCCCGAGCTTACGGACAACGCCAGAGCTGTCATTCGCCGTCAGACGCTTAGGCGCGTTTGGAGGAGTCGTCATCACGGCGAGTCATAACCCGCCTGAGTATAACGGCTTTAAAGTGTATGGCGCCGACGGCGGGCAATTACCGCCGGCCGAGGCGGACGAGCTCGTGTCTTACGTCAACGCGATCGAGGACGAGTTAAGCATCCCGGTCCAAGACGAAGCAACACTCCGCGCCGACGGGACGCTCGTCACTGTCGATGAGTCTGTCGATGCTGCTTATTTGGAAGCTCTTCAAGCGATTCGAATCCATAAGGACGTCCCAACAGACGCCCTGAAAATCGTCTTCTCGCCCCTTCATGGCACGGGACGTCGCCCAATTATGGAAGGACTCAAGGCGTACGGGTTTGACCATGTTACGATCGTCGAAGAGCAAGCCGAACCAGACGGCGCGTTCCCGACGGTCAGTTCCCCGAACCCGGAAGAGCGAGCGGCGTTCAAGCTGGCGATGGAATATGGTGACCGTGTCAGCGCTGATCTGCTCATGGCGACCGATCCCGATGGTGACCGCGTCGGCTTCACCGTGCGTGACCGCGACGGGGAATGGTTCGTCTTGACGGGGAACCAGACCGGAGCGCTCTTGATGGATTACATCCTATCGCAAAAAGTCGAGACCGGCACGCTGCCAGCGAACGGATTCGTCGCGAAAACGATCGTCACGTCCGAGCTCGGGGCGGCCATCGCCAAAGCGTATGGCGTGCATCTCGAGAACACGCTCACCGGCTTTAAATTCATCGGTGAGAAGATTAAACAGTATGAGGAGTCAGGTGAGTACGAGTTCTTGTTCGGTTATGAAGAGAGCTACGGTTATTTGATCGGCGACTTCTGCCGTGATAAAGACGCTGTTCAGGCGTGCGTGCTCGGCGCCGAGATGGCAGCTTTCCATAAGGCGCAGGGGCGAACGTTGTATGACGCGCTCCAAGCGATTTATGAGAAGTATGGCTTTTATGAGGAATCGCTTCAATCGATGACGTTGAAAGGGAAAGCCGGGCTTGAACAGATCGGCCGGATGATGGAAGCGTTCCGTGCCAACCCGCCGCAAGAAGTTGCCGGCTATGAAGTCGTCCGCTTCGAGGATTACAAGCAACAAGTCGCAACCGAGCTTCGTCAAAATACGACCGAGGACATCGACTTGCCGTCTTCGAACGTGCTCAAATTCGTCTTCGAGGACGGGTCATGGTTCTGTCTCCGCCCGTCTGGCACAGAGCCAAAGATCAAGTTCTATTTCAGTGTTCACGCGGATAGTGCCGAGACGACGACGGCGAAACGTGAAGCGATTGAACGAGACGTTATGAAGCAAGCAAAAGCAATCGACTGACTAGTGTACCACCGCTCAACTGGGAGCGGTGGTTTTTGTTTGACTTCTTTTAACCTCGTCAGTATGATGAGTATATTGCTCAAAACCATGTAATCATATAAGGATTATCAGGAAGGCGGAAATAACATGAAAAAATCATTAACGGCAGTTCTCGCAATCGGCGCATCGTTCGGGGTGCTCGCAGCTTGCGGTACAGAGACGGACAGTGGATCTGAAGAAACAGTCATCACAGTCGGGACGGAAGCGACATACCCGCCATTCACGTACAAAGATAAAGGTGAAATCACAGGGTATGACATCGACGTGTTGAACGAAGCGGCAGAACGTGCCGGCTATACGGTCGAATATGAGCCGATGGACTTCAAAGGACTCGTCCCGGCACTCGATGCGGAACGCATCGATATGATCGCGAACCAGATGAGCATCACACCGGAGCGTGAAGAGAAGTATGCGTTCTCGGATACGTACGCGGTCTCAGGTGCACAAGTCATCGTCGCTTCAGATAATGAAGACATCCAAGGCATCGACGACCTTGACGGCAAAGTCGTCGGTTCGACGCAAGGATCGGTCTATGCCCAGATGGCTGAAGAAGCTGGTGCTGAAGTGAAGTTCTACAAAGGCGCGAACCAAGTGCTGCAAGACCTTCAAGTCGGACGTCTTGACGCAGCGCTCAACGATCGTCTCTTCATCTTTTCAGAGCTCGAGAAGACAGGTTATGACGTGAAAGCGGTCGGTGACGTCTTCAACAAGAGCGAGGCGGGTTATATGACGCGTCAAGACAGCGACGTGCTCGACCAGTTGAACGAGGCGCTTGCTGAAATGAAAGAAGACGGAACGATGGCTGAAATCGGTGAGAAGTACTTTGGTGAGGACATCAGTCAATGAATGAACTGATCACGACCGTCATCGAGAACCGTTCGGCCTATATCGAAGCCGTACAATTGACGTTGATCGCCAGTATCCTGTCGATTATCCTCGCCTTGGTGCTCGGTCTGATCATCGCGTTACTTCACAGCAGTCCAATCAAAGTGTTGCGGTTGTTCACTCGGACGTACACCTCGTTCTTCCGGGGTACGCCGCTGCTCTTACAACTCCTCATCTTGTACGTCGGATTGACCGGGTTCGTCCAACTGAGTGGGATGCAGGCGCTCATCTTCGGATTGGGTCTGCACTTTGCGGCTTATATCTCGGAGGCGTTCCGGGCAGCCATCAATTCGGTCGATCGCGGACAAGTCGAGGCGAGTGTCGCCCTCGGGATCCCGCGGGCAAAACGTTTTAAAGACATTATCTTCCCACAAGCGTTATCACGGGCCATACCCCCGGTGTCGAACTCGGTGATTGATATCATCAAGTCGACGTCGCTCGGGTCGGTCATCGCCGTGCAGGAGTTGACGTACGTCTCAGACCAGATTGCAGCGACGACCTACTTGGTCATGCCGCTCCTCTTGTTCTCGGCCTCGATCTATTGGATCTTGTCGACACTCATTCAAGCAGGGCAGCATCGGCTCGAACGTCGTTATGCGACCCGCTAAACGAAAAATCCCCTCGATTCCAAGAATCGAGGGGATTTTGTATTAACGGATGACGAGCTCTGTCTCAGTGTCGAAGAAGTGTGCTTTCGTCATGTCGAGCGCGAGTTCTACGTCGTCACCCATGCGGATGTTCGAGCGGCCGTCGATGCGGGCCGTGAACTGGTGTCCGCCGAGCTCGGCGTAAAGGTACGACTCGGCACCCATGAGTTCAGATACGTCGATGTGTGTTTGGAACGTGTGTGTTGTCGGAGAGTCGATGTAGATCGGCTCATCGTGGATCGATTCTGGACGAATCCCGAGGATGAGCTCTTTACCGATGTAGCCGCGGTCGCGAAGACCTTTCATCTTGCCTTCAGGCACGTTGATTTCTTCGCCGTTCACGACGAACTTGCCGTCTGCGAGTGTTCCGCGGAAGAAGTTCATCGAAGGTGAACCGATGAAGCCGGCAACGAAGATGTTATCTGGGTTGTCGTATACTTCTTTCGGCGAACCGACTTGTTGGATGATCCCGTCTTTCATGATGACGATACGAGTCGCGAGTGTCATCGCTTCCGTTTGGTCATGGGTAACGTAGATCGTCGTCGTATCGAGACGGTTGTGCAACTGGATGATCTCTTTACGCATTTGTACGCGAAGTTTTGCATCCAAGTTTGAGAGCGGCTCATCCATCAAGAACACTTTCGCGTCACGAACGATAGCGCGACCGATGGCGACACGTTGGCGCTGACCACCTGAGAGTGCCTTCGGTTTACGTTGGAGGTATTCTTCAAGTCCGAGGATGCGAGCCGCATCTTGGACGCGACGGTCGATCTCTTCTTTCGGGAACTTCCGAAGCTTCAAACCGAATGCCATGTTGTCATAGACGCTCATGTGCGGGTAGAGGGCATAGTTTTGGAAGACCATCGCGATGTCGCGGTCTTTCGGCGCCACGTCGTTCATGCGTTTGCCGTCGATGATGAAGTCGCCGCTCGAGATTTCTTCGAGTCCTGCGATCATGCGAAGTGTTGTCGATTTACCGCAACCAGACGGTCCGACGAAAACGATGAACTCCCGGTCTTTAATGTGCAAGTTGAAGTCGCTGACGGCTTTCCCGTCACCACCGTCGTATATTTTATCAATGTGATTCAATTGAATTTCTGCCATTGTCGTTAGCCTCCTGAGAATGTGTTCTTGTATAATAGCGCTTACAAGATTGATTATAAGATGAAACCGCTTGCACTAGCTATGTACACGTTGCACAAAAACAGCTACTCAGATTTGTGCAACGTGACAATCAGTTGGAGTAAACTCGCATCATAAAACTGACGAGCGTCATATCCTGTCAGTTCATAGAGCCGATCGAGCCGATAATTGAGCGTGTTCCGATGCATGAACAGCGCCTTCGCCGTATGAGACACGTTCAGCGAGTTGGCGAACAGCGCCTCTAACAATTCTACACTCGTCTTATCGAGTATCGAATACGCCGCCTCGGTCAATTGGAGACGTGTGGCAAAAGTCTCATGGTCTTGTAGCAAGTAATGGTATAATAATTGACTAGCAGGGTAAGTTTTAGTAGGGAGTTTCGCGAACGGGCGCAACGTCATGTGTTGATGGTAAAGCGTCCCCAACACACCGAGCGGCCGTTCACTAAAGATGACGTGCGCTTCGACGTAGCAGTCGCTCGCGCCGGCACGCAATACGTCCTCGAAATCAGACAAGTCGACGAGTTGGTTCATCTCAATGATTTCAACGTGATGTCGCGTCATGACGACAATCTCCGCTTCTGGCATGAAGTCGTGTAAGATCTCTAAAAATTGCTCGAGCGATTCCCTCTCTTGATAGTGGAGCGATAGCGACAACAGACGGAACGGTTGCGCGATCCGATACGAATCGGTGAGCAGGCGGTTTTGCCATTTTTCTTGACGGGGGTCGGCGGTCGTCAAAAACGGTGTCGCCGACCATTCGAGCAGTTGCCGTTCACGCTCGTTCAACTCGGTTTTTGGCAAGCCGAACACTGTCCCGTCATGTGCTTGATACCAAGCATAGTCTCCGGATGCGTCTTCCGACCGATGGACAACGGTCGGGAAAATCGATTTAATACGATCAAACGTAGTCAACACAATCACCTCTTCAACAATGTATCATATTTCAGAACGGGGGCAGGCAGTTTGGATAGTCTACTAAAAATATTCATCATGATCGCCATCGGGGCGACAATCGGGGGAGTAACGAACTTCCTCGCCATCAAAATGTTATTTCGGCCCCACGAGCCAAAGTATATCGGAAAAGTCCGAGTACCGTTCACACCGGGGTTGATTCCGAAGCGCCGCGATGAGCTGGCGACGAGTCTCGGCAAGACGGTCGTGAAACACTTGTTGACGCCTGAAGGGATGCGGAAGCGCCTGCTCGACGAACAAGTGAACGGCCACATCACCTATTTCGTCCAAGAGGAAGTCCGGACGATGCTCCGTTCGGACAAGACGATTCGTACACTAGTCGAACCGCTTTACCCGGACGCCGAGTCGCGTGTGTTGACGGAAGCGGACACGAAACTCCGTCAAGAGCTCCGGCTCGTGCTTGCTGACGTCAAGTCACGCAAGCTGTACGAACTGCTCGGTGAGGACGGGATGGACCGTGTCCGTGACGTGATCCCGGAAATCGTCGACGCGATGCTCGTCAAATCAGAAGAGTATTTCTATTCGGCGGAAGGAGAGGCTCAATTGCGGTATATGGTCGACTCGTTCGTCCAACGCCGGCTCGGTTTTATCGCCGGGTTCATTCAAAATATGAACTTCGTCGAGATGATCCGCCCGGAGATTGTCAACATTTTACGTGGCGGATCGACTCGGTCCGGAATGGCGACGATGATCACGCGCGAGTTCGAACGGTTCAGTGAGCGTACGGTCGACACACTCTTAGATGAGCGGTTAGAAAACCGATTGATCGATGGGGTGACGACAGAAGTCATCACCCGTCTTCCGATCGGCGAATTGCTCGACCGGACCGTCTATTCGTATACACGAGACGTCGAGACGCGCATCGTCGACGATCTCGTCCCGAACGGGGTTCGGCTCGTCATCGAACGGTTCACCGATCAAATGGAGACGGTGATGGACCGTCTGAAAATCGATCAAATCGTGCAAGAGCAAGTCCAGTCGCTCGATACGTCGTACCTCGAGGAGATTGTTTTGTCGATCTCGAAACGGGAGTTCCGGGCAATAACATGGCTTGGGGCGCTGTTAGGTGGTATGATTGGGTTGATTCAAGGGTTGATTGCCATCGTTTGATCGGCCACGGCCCTAATAGTATTTAGGAGGACGTCACATGTCACAAACAAACTTGTACGATCATGCTAACCAATTGGAAAAAGCACTTCGCGAATCTGAGGAGTTCACAAATCTCTCTTCATTATACGATCGTGTCAATGCGGATGCAGAAGCGAACCAGTTGTTCGCTGACTTCCGTGATATCCAAATGAAGCTTCAGCAAAAGCAAATGCAAGGCGAAGAAATCTCAGAACAAGAGATGATGGATGCTCAAACGAAAATGATGAGCGTGCAACAGAACGAATTGATCATGGAGCTCATGCAAGAAGAGCAACGCATGCATCAACTGGTCACAGAAGTGACAAAAATTATCATGAAGCCACTTGAAGAGCTATACGCTCCGATGGTTAATGAAAACGAAGTTCAATAACACCTGTGCGGATGGCTTTCGAGCCATCCGTTTTTTGTTGACCGACTTGTCATATTCCTAATGATAGCGTTTACATAATGTGGGGTATAATAGCCTTGTACATCAATTCACAAGAGAGGGTGGGCGTCATGGTCACCTTGTTCATATTAGCGGTCATGATCATCTTTTTCATCGGGGGCTGGTTGCGGGCCGATCTCGTCGCACTCGTCGGGCTCGTCGCGCTCGTATTGACGCAGCAACTGTCGCCTGTCGAGGCGATGGCAGGTTTCTCGAATCCGGTCGTCTTGATGATCGCCGGATTATTCATCGTCGGAGCGGGCCTGTTTCATACAGGACTCGCCGAACGGCTTGGCGCTGGGCTCATTCCTTATGCGAAAGGGAGTGAGGTGCGTCTATTTCTCGTTCTGATGGTCACCGTGACGTTTCTATCTAGTCTCATGTCGAACACGGGGACGGTCGCGCTCTTGATCCCGGTCGTTCTCGCCATGTCGAGACAAACCGGTACGAATCCGGCAAAACTGTTAATGCCGCTCGCGTTCTTTTCAAGCATCGGCGGGACGATGACACTCATCGGCACCCCACCGAACCTTGTCGCCGCTGAGGCGCTCCGTGGTGCCTCAGTCGGAACGCTCGGTTTCTTCTCGCTACTACCGATCGGGTTCGCCGCCGCCGTCGTCGGGCTGCTCTACTTTTATGTCATCGGGAACCGGCTGCTCGATGCGGGCGAGGTTCGTTCGGTCGTCGTCGCTCGTCTGCCGATGCCTGACTTGAACATCTACGCGCTCACGCTCACGAAAGGTCATCCGCTTGTCGGGAAAGCACTCCGAGACGTGAAGTGGTCACGTGACGGTTTGATCGTCCTCGGCGAAAAGCGAAAAGGGCTCGCGCATCGACTCGTCACGGCTCGAGCCGATACGGTGCTCTATGAGGGACGTGTCCTCGTCAGCGGGGCAGAAACGGATGTTCGACGCGTCGCCCGTCAAGAAGGGTTGATCGTTGAACCGATGGAGCTGAAAGACGTCTACGGGAAAGGGTCAGGCGTCGCCATTTTCACCGTCCCATCTGATAGCCCGCTCATCGGTCACTGTCTCTCGGAAAGTCGTCTGCGAAATGACTACCGCTTGAACGTGCTTCAAGTCATCCGCCCGAACGAAGAAATTGCGATGACACGGCTGAAAGACGTCCCGTTAGAGCGAGGTGATATGCTCGTGGCCCAAGGCGAGTGGAGCGATTTAGAAAAAGCGGGTGACGAGACACACTTGTTGCTCGCGAACGAGCGCGTGACCGATGTCGCCAACCGAGCTGTGTCCGAGCGCCATCAACTCGCGGCCGGTCTCATCATGCTCGTCATGGTCGTGCTCCTCGTCTTCGAATGGGTCGACCCGACCGTTGCCGTTTGGCTTGCGGCCATCGCGATGGTGCTGACGGGAGCGGTCCGGCATATGGACGTTGCCTACGAGTCGGTCCAATGGTCGTCGCTACTGTTGATTGCCGCCATGATTCCAGTCGGGACCGCACTCGAAAACGCGGGTGTCATGGCCTGGCTTGTCACATGGATCAGTGAGTCGTTCGGGCGCGCTGGTCCGGTCTGGGTGCTTGTCGCCATCTTCGTCGCAACGATGGTGCTCAGTCAAATCATCTCCAATACGGCAACGGCCGTCTTGTTCGCACCGCTCGCCTTATCGCTCGCCGCGTCACTCGAAGTCAGTCCGGTGCCGCTCGTCGTCGCGGTCGCCGTCGCGGCATCACTCGCGTTTATGACGCCGTTCGGCTCACCGACGAACGCGATGGTGTTCAGTATCGGCGGCTATCGCTTTTTCGATTTCGTTAAAGTCGGTTTGCCGCTACAAATGATTGTCGCGGTCGTCGCGATGTTTTCGATTTTATTCCTCTTTCCATTCTGAAAGAGGAAATTTTTGTTAGTTGACGAATAAGACGAATAAGTTGAAAACAATGAACTAATGAGGTGAAGAGATGATGTGGAAACGAATCGGTATCCTCCTGTGCGTCTTCTTCCTGGCAGCTTGCTCGAACGCCAGTGAAGAACCGACGCTCGGAGAGGACGCGTTGCTGGCCAAAAGGTATTTGGAGGAGAAAGGTTATGAGATCGTCTCTTACAAGGGAGGGGACACGTCACGTTTCGAGAAGAAAGACCTTCTCGATTCACCTGTGCGAGATACTTGGAGCGTCCAGACGACGCCACCGGACGACTATATCGGGCGTGACATTAAGCGAGAGCATTTCGTCGTCCGTAACCATCTGCTCGATGATCAGTACGAGCTCGGACAGACGAACGTCTTGGTCCTAATTGATGAGGGGGACATCATCGGCGGGACCTCATTCCCTGATTCAAAGGAACCGCTGATGGGGGCACCTTATTCACTGGATGGGAAGACGGCGGAAGAGCTACATCCCGATTATTGGACGTGGCGCGAACAATGGGAGACTAAATATAGCGAATAAACAAGCGCCTCGGGGTTCCCGAGGCGCTTCTGTTATGAGGCTGTGCTTTTCAGTTTTCCGGGAAGTTTGCACCGCTCGAAATAGATGAGTTGTCCTTGGCGGACGATGCGCGCCCCTTTATGGTCGTGACCGGCCTCCTGGAGCATCGCTAGCCCTTTCGCTTTTCCTTCTTCGTCGTTCGCTGCCTCGAATGAATCATTAAGTAAAATCGTGCCGTCATTCTCGAACGCGGTGACTGTGTACATGTTCAAACGGATCCCCCCCTTTTTTTCATTGTACTGAATCACCATTCATTCTTCAAGCGGTGGTTTCGTCAGTTCGTCGAACGTGAGCTGACGGGCTGTCTCCGTTCGGGGGATCAAATCGGAGACGGTCATGCCGATCAGACGGACCGGCTCGTTGATTGACATCTCATCGAACAAGCGTCGGGCGAGCCGTTTGATTTCGTCATGGTCATGGGTCGGATGGTTCAGCTTGATTTGGTGGCTGCGTGCTTGGAACTCGCTCGTCTTGATTTTGATCGTCACGGTTTGACAACTCAATTCACGGCGGTCGAGCTGTTGCAATACGTCTTCGATTTCAGGGATGACGCGCTCATACACTTCCTCCGGGTCGTCGAGGTCAAAGGCGAACGTCGTCTCCGAGCCGATCGACTTGCGTTCACGGGTCGGGACGACGGGACGGCTGTCACGTCCGTGGGCGAGTTCGTATAACTGGACACCACGGTCATGGCCGAGGATGGCCTTCAACTGTTCAGGTCGCGCCTGCTGGATGTCGGCAATCGTTTCAAACCCGTGCTTGAACAAAGTCTGGGCGGTCACTTTTCCGACACCGTGCATCGTCGTGATCGACAGCGGGGCGAGGAACGACTCGACTTCGTCCGCGGCGACGATAGTGAGGCCGTTCGGTTTGTCGAACCCGGAGGCGATTTTGGCGACGAACTTGGACGGGGCGACGCCGGCGGAAGCGGTCAGTCCGGTCCGGCGTTTGATCTCGCCGAGAATGTAGCGCGCCACGTAAGGAGCCGACGTGCTCATGAGCGAGTTCTCGGTGACATCGAGGTACGCTTCATCGAGCGATAGCGGCTCGACGAATGGCGTCACAGACTTGAAGATCTTCATCACGTCTTGGCTCACTTGCCGATACGCCTGAAAGCGCGGCTTGACGAACGTCGCTTGCGGGCACAGGGCGAACGCACGGCGTGACGACATGGCGCTATGCACGCCGTATTTCCTCGCCTCATACGAACAGGTGGCGACCACTCCACGACTGTGAGGGGCGCCACCGACGATGACGGGCTTATTTCGCAAATGAGGACGGTCTCGTTGTTCGACGGATGCATAGAACGCATCCATATCGACATGTATGATTAAACGTTCCATCGGCATCTCCTTTCTGTTTCAATCGACTCCTTTCATTATACCGAACTTTTGTTCGTTTTTTTACTTCTTTGTTTATCGAGACGTTGTTGAGTTCGAGGCTGACTTGGGAATTGGAGCAATGAGCCGATCCAATTTTTTCGCTTTAACCAAATTTGAATCAACAGCGTGAACAGGATAATCATGAACCAAGCGAACAAATAGCCGAGCGGCCACTCGAGTTCAGGCATTTGTTTAAAGTTCATGCCCCAGACGGCACCGAAGGCGACGACCGGCGTCGTCAGTGCCGTGAAGACGGTCAACGCCTTCATGATCTCGTTGCCGCGAAAGTTTGACAGCGTCGAGGCGAGATCGGTCATCGCGATGACATCTTCCTGGTAGTGTTCAATTAACGTTAACAGCCGGTCGACACGGTACTCAGCAAGGCGATAAGACTTCAGCTCATTCAACTCTATGTCGAGGAACGCCTCTCGTCCCGCCATCAGTAGCTCGCGGTACGGGACGACCGTATCTGACCAACGTTCAATCTCACTCCGCAGCCCAAATATCTCGTTCATGAATTCAGGCGGAACTTGACCGCTCATTTCACGCTGTGACATCATCAGGCGTTCCTCATATTCATCGATCCCATGGAAGTAATAGTCCATCTTTTCGGCGAGCAGGTCATAGAACGCTTCAATCGGTGTGGCATATTGTTTCGCTGCGACGATCTCGCAGTACAAATCGTCAAACCCGATCGTCCATAAAAAGTCGCGCGTCACGAAATAGTGACCGATTTTCTGCGGTTCGCGTTCGAGCTGCTCATAGTCGAGCGTGAGCGAACCATACATATAGTCCTGCTCGACGATGATTTTCGTCACTTTGGCCGTCGTCAGTTGTTCGAGCCAATACGTGTACGCCTCCGCATAGTGGTCGTCAACGTGTACGATTTCCTCAGGTCGCGTGTACCAAGTCCAATTCATCCTTCATTCCCCCAATGTTCTTCTCTCCTCAAGTATTCCCGGTTTACCGAGAAAGTTGGCATCTGGGGCGAACTTTCGTTAAGATGGAAGTACTGACAAGAAGAGAGGTGCTTTCATTGACGACTAAAATCGGTCAGCTCAAAGTGGGCGACACGTTAAACCAATATGTAATGATCAAACAATCATATCGAGGGCTCGCCGGGAACGGGAAGCCTTATCTGACGCTCGTTTTATGCGATGAGAGCGGCGAAATCGAGACGAAGGTGTGGGATAGCGCTGATACCGAGAAGTACGGGACGAAAAAGATCGTCCACGCCTCAGGAGAAGTCATGGACTATCGGGGCCGGACGCAGCTCAAACTGAAGCAGATCTCGATTATCGAAGGGGAGACGGACATCGCACCGTACGTCCGCTCTGCGCCGATCCCGAAGTCGGAGCTCGAGACGACGATCCGGGCGTATATCGACGCGATCAGTCACGAGGGCATGCGGGAACTCGTGACGACGATTGTCGACCGAAACGAAGAGGCATATTTCACGTATCCGGCGGCGGTACGTCATCATCATGCGGTCTATTCAGGGCTCGCGTTCCACGTTATGTCAATGCTCAAACTGGCCGGAACGATGTGTGACTTGTATCCACAGTTGAACCGGGACTTGCTCGTCTCAGGTGTCGTCTTGCACGATTTGGCGAAAGTCATCGAGCTGTCGGACGCGATCACTCCGGAGTATACGCTCGAAGGCAAACTGCTCGGTCATTTGTCGCTCATGGCGTCCGAGATCGAAGTCACAGCCCGCGAGCTCGGGACCGATCGTGAAGTCACGACGCTGTTACAACATCTCGTCTTGAGTCACCATGGGAAGCCGGAGTGGGGCTCGGCGAATGCGCCGCAACTTCCGGAGGCCGAGATGCTGTTCTTCATCGATAACATCGACGCGCGGATGAACATGTTCGATAAAGCGTTCGAAGGTGTCGAGCCAGGAACGTTCACAGAACGGGTCATGGCGCTTGATAACCGGGCGTTCTACAAACCGAAGCTATAAAAAAAGGCAGGCATCCCGCGGGATGCCTGCCTGTTGCTTATTGTTCTGTCGACTCTTCAGCCGGTGCTTCTTCTTCCGCTTTGAGAGCGTCTTTTACTGCGTCGAATTGTGTTGAGGCTTTCGCGTCTTTCACGTCAACGTTGTATTTTTCGATCAACTCAGCGTAGATTTTGTTGGCGTCGACTGAAGCTGCTTTTTCAGTCGCCAATTCTTCACGGATGCGGTCTTTCTCGTCCTCGAGCTTGAGGTCTTTTTCTTTACGGTCTACGACTTTGATGACGTGGAATCCGAATTGTGATTGGACCGGCTCTGAGACTTTACCGACGACATCTTCTTGGAACGCGTATGCTTCGAATTCAGGAACCATGGCACCGGCTGAGAAGTAACCGAGGTCGCCGCCTTTTTCGCCTGAACCAGTGTCTGTTGATTTTTCTTTCGCAACGTCTGCGAAATCAGCGCCATCGTTCAACTCTTTGATGATCGCTTGCGCTTCTTCTTCCGTCTCGACGAGGATGTGGCTCGCCTGGACTTCGACGTTCTCTTTGGCGAATTGTGCTTCGATTTCTTCATCCGTCACGTCGACGAGTTCAGACTTCGCAGCATCGACGAGCATCTGCCCACGGAGCGCTTCTTTGAATTCGTCTGTGTCAGCCATACCAGCCTGTTGGATCGCTTGTTCGAACTCTTCTTTCGAGTTGAACTGCTCTTCCGTCTTGCTGAACTCTTCGTCGACTTTCTCTTGCTCGACTTTGTCGCCATACTCTTTTTCAAGAAGTGCGTTCATCGTTTCTTGGAAAGCGAGTTGTGGGACCATACGGTCGTAGCTCATGTCCGCGATTTCACCGCGCGTGATTTCGCCACCTTCGAAAGAGACAACAGCTGAGTTGTCAGAAGATCCGCCGCTCGTTGCAGCGTACGTACCGCCTACACCGATGAGAAGCGCGATTGCCGATGCGCCGACAAGGGCACCAGTTGAAAACTTTTTGTTTTGTTTGTTTGGTTCATTCGTCATTCCGTTTGACATATATTCCACCCCTAAAAATCTATAAGTTTCTATGTTCGACTATACCACATTTTGTTAATGCTGACAGCTGTTCGATTACCTGTGTAGTATCATAGCACAGAAACGTGTCGTATAATGATGAAAGAGAATGTGAAATGATGGGGTGGGAAACGTGTCGTTAGAAGAGAAAGTTAATCAGTTGTCTTTTCAGATGGAGCTGTTGCTCGGACTAGTCGATTGGTCGAGTCGGCCGTTTGAATATGAAGTCATCAAAGCAAACTTGACGAAGGAAGAAGTTGCGGACTTCTATAAACTACTCGACGAAATCAACAATCAACAAAACGAGCAAAGGCGTTACGGCTTGTCGTCCGTAGAGCCTTTGCTCGTCAGTTTCGTCGGGATGTTGCATCCGTCGTTAGACCCTGGGGTCATCTTGGCGGCGTGCGTCAAACAAGGGATCGCTCTCGAAATCACAGAGCCCCTTTACGCGCACGTCAAGCTTCTTTAGTCAGCTCGTCATCTTCGGGACGACGGCCTGCCTCTTCAGAAATCATTTTTGATGTTTCGGCGAAGATGTCCATAAAGTTGTCGCCGTACAGGCGGCGGACGATGGCCGTGATGTCCGTCAAGTCCGGGAACTTCCCATATAACTCCTGCAACGGGAGCGAGGCACGGAACACACCGTTCTCTTCAGGGTCGAACGCATGGATTGTTTTGAGCAAGAGCGCTTCACCTTCAGGCGTCAACTGTACATAAGTATTACGTTTGTCCGTTTCTTTTTTAGAGAACGTGAGGAGACCACGATCTTCTAATTTTTTCGAAAAGTTGAACGCGGTCGATACGTGCATCACGCCATATTTCGCAATCTCAGAGATTGAGGCGCCACCGAGCGCGTGGGCAATCCATAAAATATGATGCTCGTTTATGTTCAAATCGAAAGGCTTGATCCAGTTCTGCCAGTCTTTTTCGACCGTCTTCCACAATGCTTTACTGAGCTGAATGATTTTATGGCTATAGAGCATGGCCTCAGGGCCAGAGAATTCTTTTTCATGTTCCATCTCAATTCATCCTTTCCGGATACAAAGTGACTAAAACGACGGACGATGCCTAAAGACCGGTCAGTCGGTCTTCTTCGCTTTCGCTTCGGTCATATCTGACTGTACGTTTGAAAGCTCGTTTAGGTTTCCTTGGATCTGCTCGATTGAAGGCTGAATGTCTTGTTGATAGCGTTCGACCTCGGCTTTCACTTGATCCGTCAATTCTTTGCCTTGCAACTTACCAGCCGCCACCACTTGTGAAGCATCTTTGGCAACTTTTTGGAATTGTTCTTTCAACGTAGTGATTGTAGACGCCCGATGCTGATTCGATGCGGCATCGTTGGCCGTTCCACGAGCAATCTTTTTCACTGTCGCCACGCCTAAAAACGCTACGACAAAGCCAAAAGCAACCCACTCGCGACGATTGTGACTCGACAATACATTCCCCTCCTCAAGCACGATAATGCTAGAATACATTCTTTTCATATTATTTTACCAAAAAAGAGAGATTAAAAACCTATATCTCAAATAAAATTTTTCAGAACATTCAATTTTGACCGAAAAATCATTTTATTTTAAAATGAGGTCAAAGGAAGGTGACCTCCAGTGGACAAGCAAAAGCGTTGGTTCGATGACATGCTAGACTTGTACAACGCGGCGAAACAACTGGGAGATGACCCTTGGGCACATAAAATAATGGAAGCACTCGAGGCGGGATACGAAGCGTCAGAACAGAACGAACAGACGCGTAAACAAACTTTGCTTGAAAAGCGACTTTTTGAAATCGACACCCGTCTAAATGAATTAAGAAAAGAGTTCGAACAAGCGGAGTCTGTCAAATCTCGTCAGCAACTGTATGAGCAGGCGATCAAATTGCAAATAGAGCGGGCTCAAATTGAAGAAGAGCGGAAGCGGCACTTCAATTCGATCAACTCGTCATGAAAGACATGAAAGCGGACCAGGCTCTCGGAGGAGTCTGGTCCGCTTATTTTGTTCAAACACGTTGTTTGATTTGAGCCGCGAGCGTGTTCATTTCTTCTGGCGTGTACGCATCGTTATGGGTTTCCCATTTCGCATCGAAGCCGTCTTCTTGGCCGTAGCGTGGAAGCAAGTGAATATGGAAATGGTACACCGTCTGACCGGCGATCTCTTCGGCGTTCGAGAGGACGTTCATCCCGATCGCGCCCGTCTCGCGTTGAAGCGCGCTCGCGATTCCCGGGACCGCTTTAAAGACGTCACTTGCGACGTCACTCGGCAGTTCGTAAATGTTTTTGGCATGATGTTTCGGGATGACGAGGGTATGGCCTTTCGTCACTTGGGAAATGTCGAGAAAAGCGACGACGTCATCATCTTCGTACACCTTGTAAGAAGGGATGTCGTTGTTGACGATTTTACAAAAGATACAATTGGCATCGGTATGCATCGTATTTCCTCCATTCATGAAATGACTGATCGATTTCATCATAACACGGAAGTTCAGGCGAAAGAATGATTGTCCTCGTTCTCACGTCATCCTACAATAGAAGGACAAGAGAAAGTGATAGGAGTGGAGAGAATGGCGTATGAACGATCGAAAAAGACGACAAGGCAGCGCAAGATTCGCCTCGTCATCGTCCTAGCCGTTTTGCTCGTCTTAGCGACGGGGGCAATCTATATATGGGGCTATAAGCCGGCGGAGGCGAACGCGCAAATCCACGTTCGATTTAAAGAGGCTCTGTTGACGGAAGACGTCGCTTTCTTTGAGCAGACGGTTGAATATGAGACTGAGCCGCTCACGCGCGCCGAGGCACTCCGGTTCATGCGTTGGCTGAACGAAGAGAAGTCGATTCGAGGTGAGGCGATCTCTGAGGTGGCGGCGGACCGCGCCGATGAACGTCAAGGTATGGAGTCAGTCGGGTTGTTCCGCTTGCTTGATACGGGAGACGGCCGGTTCGGCTTTGCGGATTATCGAATTGAGCTGTTACCGCAAACGTTCGTTGCGACGTCAGACGTGCCGTTGACGAACATATGGGTCGATGGGACACAAGTAGGCCGGATTGATGCGGCGGGCGACAGCCTGACGGTCGAGCGGATGCCAGGCCGGTACGACGTCAAAGCCGTCGCGGTCGTGAACGGGGAGACCGTCACGCGAACGGAGACGGTGACGCTCGTTCGGGAGGAACAGCTCGCTTTCGCGCTACAGCCCGAAGCGAACGAGACGATTGCCGGTCAGTTCGATATCGAGCGGGTCGAGCTGATCGAGATTGAAGTCGAGGCGAGGACCGGGCATTCGCTTGAAACGATTGAGTCGGTTATGAACAAGCGGGAGAAAACGGTCGTCGGACAGCTCGGTGAACCGCTTGAACGGGACGGAGACGTGTGGCGGTATGCCGGCATGGATGTGACATTTGTCAAAAAGAAAGTGAACCAAATCGACATCGATTTGGACAAACGGACGGACGATATGGTCGCCCTCCTCGGTGAGCCGAATGAACGAATCGAGACAGAGTTTGGGAAAGAGTGGCGTTACGATCGCTCACTGGTTGAATCGATTTTCACGCTGCTCGGCCTAGAAACGGAAAAACGCTTCATCGAACGCGACGGGGCGATGTATTTATTGTTAAGTTGAACGAAAAAAACGGGACCCTCGTGTCGAGGGTCCCGTTTTTGTAGCACTGGATTAGCGCTTTTTGTTCATTGATTTCATAACGAACGATACGATCAAGATCAAGATAATCGCACCAAGAAGTGCTGGAATAATCGCGATGTCAGCGATGATTGGTCCGAAATCAGGGAAGATCAATCCGCCAAGCCAAGCACCAATGATACCGGCGATGATGTTACCGATGACGCCGCCTGGTACGTCTTTACCTAAAATAAGACCTGCTAACCAACCGATGATACCTCCGACGATCAAATAAAGAATAAAACCCATGCAAACATTCTCCTCTCTGTTTTGTCCATTGTTCTTAATAACAATTTTATGGAACAATGGAAGTGATGAATAAGTTTTTAAAATGCCTTACAGTAGAGAATATTCCCATGTGACAATTTTTAAAACATATATCACAAAAAAAAGTTGAAAATAAGGGGTGGAGTTTTCATGTTACACGTCGAACACTTGAACGGCGGTTATATAGGTAAACAAGTGCTGCATGATGTTTCGTTTGAAGTAAAAAAAGGTGAGCTCGTCGGGCTGATAGGGCTAAACGGTGCCGGGAAGTCGACGACGATTAAACATATTTTAGGATTGCTTGAACCGATTTCGGGATCGGTCGAAGTCGACGGCGAAACGTTGCAATCGTCTGAAAAAAATTATCGCAAGAAAATAAGTTATATACCTGAGACGCCGATTTTGTATGACACGTTGACGTTACGTGAACATTTGTTGTTGATGGGGAAAGCGTACGAGATTGACAGCCGTGACCTCGAGATGCGGACGGAACGCTTGGCCCGCGACATGCGCATGGAGAAACAGTTGGACTGGTTCCCATCCGTCTTCTCGAAAGGGATGCGCCAAAAAGCGATGATCCTGAGCGCGCTCGTGACGAAGACGCCGCTCTTGATCGTCGACGAACCGTTCGTCGGGCTCGACCCGCTCGCAATCCGTCAACTGCTCCGCCTGTTTGATGAGTATAAACAAGAGTGTGCGATTCTCATGTCGACGCACATCCTCGAGACGGCGGAACGTCACTGTGACCGGTTCGTGTTTCTCCATCAAGGAGTCGTGATCGCGACCGGTACGGCAGCGCAGTTGCGTGAAAAATATGCGCTCCGTCCTGACGCAACGCTCGATGACATTTATGTCGAGGCGATCGAGGCTGAGGAGCGGGCGCAATGAGGGTGTTCAACGCGCGGTTTAGTAGTTGGATGGAAGAAGTCGTGAAGTATAGCCGCTATGTGGCGAACGGGGGTCTCTTGTTCACGCTCTACTTCACGCTCATTTACGGGGGGTTCGTCTACAATCAATTTTTAAACGGACTCGACCCGGCGTTTCCGAGCGAATGGATCGTCGCGCTCGTGTTCTTGTTCTTGCCGCTCGGGCATCGGCCGCGGACGTTGCTTCAAGAAGCGGATCAAGTGTTTTTGTTGCCGGAGCTCGGGGATATCCGTTCGTATATGAACGGGGTTCGTCTGTTCAACGTCGTGTTCGCGAGCGTTCGGGCGCTCGTTGTCATGCTCGTGGTCTTGCCGCTCATCGTCCGGACGCAAGCGCTCACGCCGGCAGAAGTAGGCGCCATCGTCGCAGCGAGCGTGTTGCTTTCGGTGGCGGGTCGCCTCGCAAAGCTCGAACTGATCTCAAATGTGGTGCTCTTCAGTGCGCTCGCGAGTGGAGTCATCATGATTTTCGGTGTCCCGTTATTGACGCCGGTGCCGGCGCTTGTCGCGCTTGTCTTGCTTCATCTAAGACGGCACGACCGCATCCCGCTCCTTGATTGGCTCACGCTCGAGCAGAAGAGCAAGGCGCAGTTCGACCGTGTCATCAGTTGGTTCGTCGACTTGCCGGCGATGCGGGAAGAAGTGAAGGAGAGAAGTGTCATCGTGCGAACGCTCGAGCGTTCGGTGCTCAGACGCGCGGATGCCGCGCGTTATGTCTATGGCTTACGCGTCATCCGTTCGAAAGACTCGCTCGACCTCGTGTTCCGCCTTTCTGTCGTGGCGTTCATCGTCATGTGGCTGTCGGGTGGCTGGTATGTCGGCTTGGTCGTCCCGCTGTTCGTCGGTTTGACCGCACTCCAACTCGTGCCGCTCTTCAAACGGCTCGATACGATGTCGATCGCTTCATGGTTGCCGATCACGCGTCTTGAACGGCTGGCGGGTTACAAATGGTGGATGAACCGCTTGCTGATTGGTCAGTTGGTCGTCCTGACGGTTGGGTCGGTCGTGTTCGGTGCTAGAGTTGACGCGGTCGCGGGAGTCGTGCTCGGCTATCTCGTCATCCGTTACTATTTAGGGCGGTTGAAATGAATAAGGGCCACCCTTCCGCATATGGAGGGTGGCCCTTTGACTGCTATTATTTTTTTGGTGACATGACCGACACGCTCGAGCCGAGAATCTTCGGCAGGCGAGCCGGGGTGTCAGTTTCCGAATCGATTTCACCGTACGCCGATACACCGTGCTCGGCGATATCGAGTCCGACGTCTTCTTGCTCTTCAGTGACACGGAGACCGATCGTCACGTCGAGTAGTTTTAAGAAGACGTAGCTTCCGCCTCCGGCGATGACCATTGCGATCAAGACACCAAGCGCCTGGACGCCGAGTTGTGACAAGCCGCCACCGTAGAAGAGGCCGGCCGAACCGATGCCGGTGATCTCGACGAGACGCGGTGATGCGAAGAACCCGAGTGCGAGTGTTCCGATGATGCCAGCGACACCGTGGACCGAGAAGGCACAGAGTGGGTCATCGATATATTTCGCCATGAGGATACTCGTGCCGTATGTTGCGATGGAAGCTAGGGCGCCGATGACGACAGCGGCCCATGGTTCGACAAAGGCACAAGCGGCTGTGATGGCGACGAGCGCCCCGAGAACACCGTTGACGACTGAAGGGATGTCGGCCGTCTTCTTGTGGATCATGACGATGGCGAGCGCGCCGAGCGCACCGGCAGCCGTAGCGAGCATCGTCGTAAGAGCGACATAACCGAAGAATCCGTCAGCAACCGACATTGTCGATCCCGCGTTGAACCCGAACCAGCAGAGCCAAAGGACGAGTCCGCCGACGACCGTCAAGACGTGGTTATGACCGGCGAGTGATTCTGTTTTCCGTCGTGGTTTCAAGATGATCGTCGCCATGAGGGCGGCCATCCCACCTTGGAGGTGGACGACGGCTGAACCTGCGAAGTCTTGCATCCCCATTGAGCCGAGGAGTCCACCCGCCCAAACCGAGCGAGCGACGATCGGATAGAGAATGGCGACGAAGAAGATACCGAATAAGACGTAAGCCGACAGTTTAGCCCGTTCCGCAAATCCGCCCCAAGCGATTGCGAGCGCAACGGCGACGAATGACAATTGGAACAAGAATTTAATGTCGAGCGAGACGTTAGCCCAGTCGAGGCTCGTGAACGATCCGTTTAAAAAGAATCCTTCAGTCCCGAACCAGCGGGTACCATCCCCGAATGAGAGGCCGAACCCGACGGCCCAAAAGGCGATTGCCGCCACAGAGAGGCTGATGATTTGTTTGACAGCGACATGCCCGGCGTTTTTAGCCCGGAGCGTCCCAGTCTCGAGTAAGCCGAAACCAAGTTGCATCGTCAAGACGAGCAGTGCAGCGATGAGTACGAACAGCGTGTCCATATAATACATAATTTCTTCCATGTTGCGATTCCTCCTTTTAGCAAGTGTGATTTCAAAAGTTGGTTTCAGTTTAAGACGAAATGAACGGGTTGGATTGCAATTTGTCAGATTATCTGACATAGTTTTTTTGAGAAGGGAGATGGCGGACGATGGACTACAAGTCGAAGAAAGTGATTGGAATGGGCATCATTACCGAACTGACCGGGCTTTCTGAACGACAAGTGCGCTATTATGAGGCGAAAGGACTCGTCTTCCCGGAACGGACAAAGGGAGGCTCACGTAAATATTCTTTCCATGACGTCGAACGGTTGATCGACGTGGCGTCGAAGCTTGAGGACGGATGGCGGATTCAAGACATTAAAGAGCGCGAGAAACGTCTGTCGACGAGACAGCGTGACGATTTGATCCGGGGTCAGCTCAATTCGGCGTTCCGCACGTACCCGACAAAGAAATGACACAATGAAAACACAATGAAAATGCTTCACATTAGCATTATTCTAATTAATTTCTGTATAATGTTTTTGAGTTCACATACCTATAGAAGAAGAGTGTAGGAGAATTATAGAGGGGAATGACGCGACGTATGAACGATACTATTTTGAAGGCGTTTCGAGGAGAGGCGACAGACTATGTTCCGGTCTGGTATATGCGCCAAGCCGGACGCTACCAACCAGAATATCGTGAGATCAAGAAAACGAGGACGTTGTTCGAAATCACACACGATTCAGAACTATGCGCCTACGTGACAGAACTCCCGGTCAAGCAACTTGGAGTCGACGCGGCCATTCTGTACAAAGATATTATGACACCACTCCCATCGATGGGTGTCGATGTAGAAATTAAGAGCGGGATTGGCCCGGTCATCGATAATCCGTATCGGACGATGGAGGACGTCGAGCGCTTGAAACCGCTGAATATCGACGACATCTCGTACGTGCTCGAGACGATCCGTTTGCTCCGGGAGCGTCTTGAAGTGCCGCTCATCGGATTCTCGGGAGCGCCGTTCACGCTTGCGAGCTATATGATTGAAGGCGGTCCATCGAAAAGCTATCATCGGACAAAAGCACTCATGTACGCTGAGCCGGACGTTTGGAACGCGCTCATGGACAAACTTGGAGACATGGTCATCACGTACGCCAAAGCGCAAGCTGAGGCCGGGATCCAAGCGTTCCAATTGTTCGATTCATGGGTCGGGACGCTCAGCCGCAAAGATTATGTCCGCTACATTAAACCGACGACTGAGCGCATCTTCACTGAATTGCGCACGCTCGACATCCCGCTCATCATGCACGGTGTCGGAGCGAGCCATCTTGTAGAAGAATGGCAGGATCAGCCAATCGACGTCGTCGGGCTCGACTGGCGCTTGTCGGTTCAAGAAGCGCGCGATCGCGGCATTACGAAAGCGGTGCAAGGAAACTTGGACCCGTCGTTCTTGCTGGCACCATGGCCGGTCATCGAGGAGAAAGTGAAAGAAATCCTCGATGAAGGGATGAAACAACCGGGCTACGTCTTCAACTTGGGACATGGGGTGTTCCCAGAAGTCGACCCGGCCGTACTCGTCAAATTGACGGCATTTATCCATGACTATTCACGTGAAAAAATGGGAGGCAAATCATCATGAAAACAGTCGGATTACTCGTAATGGCTTATGGAACACCATATAAACCGGAAGACATTGAACGATATTATACGCACATCCGTTACGGACGCAAGCCGGCACCGGAAGCGCTCCAAGACTTGACGGAACGTTATGAGGCGATCGGGGGCGTATCTCCGCTCGCGAAGATCACGATTGACCAAGCGGAGACGCTTCGAGACATTTTGAACGAGCGTCACGCTGGTGAAATCGACTTCAAATTATATATCGGTCTCAAGCACATCGAACCGTTCGTCGAGGATGCGGTCGCGCAAATGGCGAACGACGGCATTAAAGAAGCGGTCTCAGTCGTTCTTGCCCCTCATTATTCGTCATATAGCGTCAAGTCTTACAACGGACGCGCCCATGAAGAAGCGGCGAAATACGACATCGAGATCCGTTCGGTCGAGTCGTGGTACGATGAGCCGAAATTTATCAATTGGTGGGCCGAAGCGATCAAAGACACGTTCGCGAACTTGCCGGTCCCAGCCGAAAAGGCGTGCTTGATCGTGTCGGCGCATAGCTTGCCAGAGAAGATTTTGGCCGGTGGCGATCCGTACCCGGATCAGTTGAAAGAGACGGCAGACAAGATCGCGCAAGCTGCCGGTGTCATCAACTATGAGGTCGGTTGGCAGTCTGAAGGCAACACGCCGGATCCTTGGATCGGGCCGGACGTCCAAGATTTGACGGCTGAACTTCACGAAAAACATGGCTACGAGGCGTTTGTCTATACGCCGGTCGGTTTTGTCGCTGACCACCTCGAAGTGCTCTTCGACAACGACGTGGAATGTAAAGTCGTTTGTGACCGCCTTGGCGTTCACTACGCACGTCCAAACATGCCAAACGCAGAGCGGAGCTTCATCGAAGCCGTCGCAGATCGGATGGAAAGCGTGATCGTGCATCATGCGTAATTTGACGATTGTCGGTGGTGGGATCACAGGTCTCACCGCCGCTTTTTATGCCGAGCGTTATTTGCCGGAAGACGTGTCGATCACGCTGTTAGAGGCGAATGACCGGTTAGGCGGAAAAATCGATACGTTCGAGACCGGTGAATTCGCGGTCGAGCGCGGTCCTGACTCTTACGTGTTCAGGAAGACGGCGATGACCGAGTTGATCCATGACGTCGGTCTCGGGGACGAGCTCGTCCGGAACGGGGTCGGCCAAGCGTACGTCTTGCATCATGACGGGTTACATCCGATCCCGAAACAGACGGTGATGGGCATCCCACTCGACGTCGACGTGTTCAAGCAGACGTCGCTCTTGTCAGAAGACGAGCACGCGGCATTGCGGGCCATGCTGTTGTCGCCCCCGGACATCACGCCCCCGGAGACGGACGTCTCACTCGGCCTCTATCTTCGAGAACGGGTCGGGGATCCGATTGTCGACCGATTGATCGAGCCGCTATTGTCGGGCATTTATGCCGGCGATATCGACAAGATGAGTGCGCTGTCGACGTTCCCGCAGTTTATCGAAGGTGAGAAGAAGTACGGCAGTCTATATGAAGGGATGCGCCATCTTCGTCCCGAACAGCGTGTCGCTGAAGTCGGCGCGAAGAAAGTCGGACAGTTCGCTTCGCTCCGGCGAGGTTTGAAGTCGCTGACGGACCGTCTCGCGGAACGGCTCGAGCGGACAGAGGTCATCTTGAACTGTTCGGTCGAACAAGTCGAGGAGACGGAGACAGGCTATCGTCTGCTCACGAATCGTGGCGATATGGATTCAGAGCGTCTCGTGCTGACGGTCCCGCCGCGTCTCATTCGTCAGTTCTTACCGAAAGTCGACAGTGATTTCTTGGCCGATATGAAGCCGCATGCGACCGCGACGTGCTCACTCGTCTTTAAAGAGACAGATATCGAGCTCCCGTTCGTCGGTACGGGCTTCGTCACGAGCCAAGAAGCGGACGTGATGATCACGGCGTGTACGTTCATCGATCAAAAATGGCCACACGCCGTGCCAGACGGCTATCACGTTCTCCGTGTCTTCCTCGGTCGTCCGGGTGCTGACGAGATCGTCGATGCGCCGGATGAGGACATTGTGGCGACAGCGCTGCATGACTTGGGCGGTTTGATGAACATCAAAGCCGCACCGCTCCAGGCGGTCGTCAGCCGGCTGCGGGACGGATTGCCACCGTACGCGGTCTTCCACGCCGACCGGGTGCGAGCGCTTCGGGCCGAGATGAGCCGAGTTTATCCGGGCGTGCTGCTCGCGGGGATCGCCTACGACGGGATCGGCATGCCGGACTGTATTAAGAGCGTCCACGAGCAGATCAAACAGTTAGCAGAACTTGGTTAAGGATTTGTGAAGAGCGGTGTCGGATTTTTCCGTCGGCCTCTCTTTTTGTTATAGTTAGAAGCGAAAGAGAAAAAGAGGGAGTGGATGTTGATGACAACGTATAAACTGTTCGTATCCGATATGGATGGCACGATTCTGCACAACCACACAAAAATCGCACCGGAGACGGCGGAAATCGTCCGCGCCGCCGAAGCGCAAGGGATTCGCTTTGCGATTGCGACGGGACGCAATTACTTCAACGCGAAAGGAATTCTCGATGAAGCCGGTCTCACGTGCCCGATCGTCTCGTCAAACGGGGGCCGCGTCTTGACTGAAACGGGAGAGGTGCTCCATGAAATCGATTTGACGGTAGAAGAAGCGCTCGAAGTCGTGTCGGTGCTTCATCAAGACCATAAGTATTCGGATATCTTTTATGAGATGTATTCGGAAGCGGGACTTGTCGCAAGTCGCCTCGATTTGATTGAAGCGACGATGGAAAACTTGAAGCAAAATGGTGACGACCGGTCGCTCGAGATGTATGAGTTCTTCCGGAAGCGCTATTACGTCAACGAAGACGTCCGTCTCGTCGAGGACATCGAGGACTTCATCAAAAACGAGGCCGGACGCGTCTATAAATTCATCGCGTTCTCAAGTCATTTTGAGAAGATGTCATCACTATGGACTGAAATCGATGAGCGTGTCGACGGGGTATACGTCACGTCATCAGGGAACGACAACATCGAAGTGATGGCGAACGGGGCCGACAAAGGTCACGGCGTCAAGAAGCTCGCCGAGCACTTCGGTGTCGATTTGTCAGAAGTCGTCGTCATCGGTGACAACTTGAACGACGTGCCGATGTTTGAAGTCGCCGGCAAAGCGATTGCGATGGGCAACAGTCACGAGGAGTTAATTGCCATCAGCCACCACGTCACGGAACGTCATGATGAGTATGGCGTCGCGAACGCGTTGAAGCGCATCATGAGCGGTGAGTGGAAGTAAACAAGTTGTAGAGCGGGTGATTCGTCTCGTATAATACAACTAACGAACATCCGATTAGGAGGAAACCGACTGTGAAATTTATCTTTAACCCGGACATCCGGGACCCAAAACTCAACTTGGCGGTCGAGGAGTATATCCTCAAGCATTTGAACGTCGAGCATGAGGACTACTTCTTGTTCTATATTAACGGCCCGTCGATCATCATCGGCAAAAACCAGAACACGTCAGAAGAAGTCAACTTGAAGTATATCGAAGAGAACGGGATCGACGTCGTCCGTCGCTTGTCTGGCGGCGGTGCCGTCTATCACGACGAAGGCAACTTGAACTTCAGCTTCATCACGAAAGATGACGGCAATTCGTTCAATAACTACAAGAAGTTCACACAGCCGATCGTCGATGCGCTCAAACAACTCGGTGTCGAAGCAGAATTGACCGGTCGTAACGATATTCAAGTCGGCGAACGGAAAATCAGCGGGAACGCCCAATTCACGACGCGCGGTCGTATGTTCAGCCACGGGACGCTCATGTTCAACTCGAACATCGAGGAAGTCGTCAACTCGCTCAACGTCTCAGAAGAGAAGATGCGCTCAAAAGGCATCAAGTCGGTTCGGAGCCGGGTCGCCAACATCACGGAATTTTTAGAAGAAGAGATGGAGATGGAACGGTTCGTCGAGGCGCTCCTCCACTCGATCTATGATGGTCAAGACCCGGAACGTTACGTGCTCCGTGACGAGGACTGGGAAATCGTTCAAGACATCTCGAAAGAACGCTACGCGAACTGGGACTGGAACTTCGGGAAGTCACCGAAGTTCGACGTCGAATCGAAGCGTCGTTTCCCGATCGGCACGATTGACGTTCGTTTGAACGTCAATAAAGGGACGATCACGGAAGCGAAAATCTACGGCGACTTCTTCGGCGTCGGTGATATCCACGACGTCGAGCAGGCACTCGTCGGGACGCGGTTCGAACGGGTCGCGATTCGGGAACAATTGTCACACCTCGACGTCAAGCATTACTTCGGTAACGTCGACTTAGAAGAATTGGTCGATCTCATTAGCTGAGGCGATTTTGCAGGAGGATGGTCTGTTTCAGAGACCATCCTTTTTGGCGTTTTCGTGAAACCTCGTGTGTAGCGTTGCGAGTCGTTGCGGGAAGGCGTATCATAATTATTGCAAGCGCTTTCGTTAACGGAGATGAGCCAATAGGAGGAATGAAGATGTGCCGTTTCATCACAGAATGGATGGACACGAACTGGATGTGGGTGACCGATCAACCGACGTTCGAGCGAGCCATGCTCGCGATTGGTCTTGAGCTAGAAGGAAAAGGAATTGTCGATGATACGTTCGCGCAAGTCATCATCGAGCAGGAGCGCACGATCCCGTCCGGAGTGACGGACGTCGCCATCCCGGTCGCTGTCATCGACGTGCCGAACCAGGTCTCAAAGCGCGATGGCATCACGCTGCTCCACTTGAACCGTCCGTTCGACGTGCGGACGATCGCCGGGGAATCGGTCTGTGCAGAACTGATCTTTATCATCACAGCGACGACTGACGAGAAGAAACAGACGTTCCATAAGTTGATCGATGATCTGCTCATGGATGACGAAGCGTTGCAAGCGCTTGTTCACGTCCAAAGCCGGGCCGGGCTATATCATTTGCAGACGATGGATTTGAAAGCGTTTTCTTCCTGAGATGTTTCATGTACAATAGAGGTAACTGAAAAAGAGCGCGGTTGCCGTGCTCTTTTTTACGGCTCAAGAGTGAATCGTCATTCATTTCCAAAGGGGGATTACCATGGCAAACTTAGTCACAGCGTTACAAGGGGTTGTGGCCGCGCATCCAAATAAGGCGGCCTACGTGTTCGGGGAGGACACGGTCAGCTACGAACAGTTTTTCGGACAAGTCCAAGCGATGGCATCGACGCTTGAACAGAAGGGGATCGACAGAGGGGACCACGTCGCGCTCGTCCTTGGGAATAGCCCGGCGTTCTTGATTTCTTATTTTGCGGTCCTCGCGCGAGGGGGAATCGTCATTCCGATCAACCCTACATATACGCCGGACGAGATGGCTTACATTTTACTCGATGGAGACGTGAAAGCGATCGTCGCCTTGTCGCCGCTCGTCGCGCAAGCCGAAACGGCGCTCACGAACTTGCCGCAGTTGAAACTCGTCATCTCGGTACCGTATGCGGATGTGCCCGCAATCGAGCGCACAGGGGATATCGAATTTATGCCGTTTTCAAAAGCGTTCGCCTCGGGCGTGACGGCGCTAGTCGAGGTCGATGAACAAGACGTCGCCGTCATCTTATATACGAGCGGGACGACAGGTAAACCTAAGGGAGCGCTGTTGACCCACCTCAACTTGTTCTCGAACGCGCACTCAATCGGAGAATATCTCGAGATCACACCGGACGATAAGGCGCTCGCGGCGCTACCGATGTTCCACGTCTTCTGTTTGACGGTCATCGTCAACGCGCCGCTCCTGCGCGGGGCGACGATCATCATCTTGCCGAAGTTCTCGCCGCAAGACGTATTCGATCTCATTCCGAAGCACCAGGTCAGCATTTTTGCCGGTGTGCCGACGATGTACAACTTCTTGTTACAAACGGCGCTGAAAGTACCGGCTTACGCGTCGGCGCTCAAGCACGTCCGCGTCTTCGTCTCGGGCGGGGCGAGCTTACCGGTCCAACTGCTCGAATCGTTTGAACAAAAGTTCGAGTGTAAGATCCTCGAAGGGTATGGCCTGTCAGAGGCGTCGCCGGTCACTTGTTTCAACCCGCTCCACGGGGAACGGAAAGCGGGATCGATCGGTCCGTCGATCGTCCACGTCGAGAACAAAATCGTCGACGAGCTCGGCGAAGAAGTCGGTGTCGGCGAAGTCGGGGAACTCATCGTCCGCGGTCCGAACGTCATGAAAGGCTATTACAAACTGCCTGAGGAGACGTCGATGACGCTTCGGGACGGCTGGCTCTATACGGGCGACTTGGCGAAACGTGACGAGGACGGATATTTTTACATCGTCGACCGGAAAAAGGATATGGTCATCGTCGGTGGTTATAACGTCTACCCGCGGGAAGTCGAAGAAGTGTTGTACCAACACCCGGGCATCGTCGAGGCTGCCGTCATCGGCGTGCCCGATGCCGAGCAAGGTGAAGCGGTGAAGGCGTTCATCGTCACCCGCGATGAGCTTTCGGTCGACGAGATCCGCGCGTTCGCGGCGACGAAACTTGCCAAATATAAACAGCCGAGCCACATCGAGATCATCGATGAGTTACCGCGAAATACGACCGGTAAAATTTTGCGGACGGTTTTGAAAAGCGAAGCGTTTCAACGCAACTGAATCAAGCAAGGGCGACACACAATTGTCGCTCTTTTTTTATTTCATACGTTTGACACCATTACGGGGTAGGGGTATATTAGACGTGAGGTGATAACAATGGATGAATTCTTGCACGAACAGCCGCTCGTCCCGCGCGAAGACGCCGAGCGAGTTGCGCTCAGTAAACGGCTGCGCCGGATCGAAGGCCAAGTCCGTGGGATTCAAAAGATGGTCGAGAGCGACCGATATTGCGTCGATATCTTGACGCAGACGTCGGCTATTCAAGCCGCGTTAAAGCAAGTCGAGATGCAGCTGCTTGAGCGTCATATGCGTAAATGCTTGGTCCATGCGAGTGAAACGGAAGATATGGATCCATACATTGACGAATTGATGACAATTGTCAGCCGCATTAAAAAGTAAGGAGGTGCTCGTATGAAGACTGTCGAACTGTCGATTCAAGGAATGACATGCGCCGCATGCTCAGCCCGAATCGAGAAAGTATTGAATAAGATGGACGGGGTCGATGCGACCGTCAACTTGCCGCTCGAGACGGCGACAATTCGCGTCGAGGACGGCATCACCGAAGAGGAGCTGATCGCCCGGATCGAGAAGATCGGCTACGGGGCGGAACGAAAAGTCGAGCGCACACCGAAACATGACCTCCGCCCACTAGAACGGAAAGTGCTCATTTCGGCGCTTCTTTCGGCGCCGCTCTTACTCGTCATGATTACCCATATCCCTGGGTTAATGTTCCATGCCGATTGGCTCATGAACCCGTGGTGGCAATTCGCGCTCGCGACACCGGTCCAGTTTTGGATCGGGGCCCAGTTTTATCAAGGGGCATATAAGAGCCTGAAGAGCGGGGCGGCCAATATGGACGTCCTCGTCGCGACGGGGACATCCGCCGCCTACTTCTATTCCGTGTTCGAAATGCTCATCCATCCGATGAATCCGTCCCTTTACTTCGAGACGAGCGCTGTGTTGATCACGCTCGTATTGCTCGGGAAATGGTTGGAGGCACGGGCGAAAGAAAAAACGACAGATGCGCTCAAATCGCTTCTGTCGCTGCAGGCGAAAGAAGCAATCTTACTCGTCGACGGGGAAGAGCGGTCGGTGGCGATCGACCTTGTCAACGTCGGCGACGTGATCGTCGTCCGTCCAGGTGAGAAAGTGCCGGTCGACGGTAAGATCGTTGAAGGTGAGACGGTCATCGATGAATCGATGCTGACCGGCGAATCGATCCCGTCTGAAAAAGGCGTCGGTTTTGATGTCGTCGGTGGGACGATCAATCGAACACACCGCTTCTTGATGGCGGCAGAGCGTGTCGGCAGCGAGACGATGCTTGCGCAAATCGTCCGTGTCGTCGAACAGGCACAAACGGATAAAGCACCGATTCAACGGCAGGCCGACCGAATCTCTGGCGTGTTCGTACCGATCGTCGTCGCCATCAGTGCCGTCACGTTCGCCGTTTGGTTGTTCGGGTTTAATGATCTCGATATGGCGATTCGGTCTTCAATCGCCGTCCTCGTCATCGCTTGCCCGTGTGCACTCGGACTTGCGACCCCGACCTCGATCATGGTCGGGACCGGCCGTGCGGCTGAACAAGGCGTCCTCTTTAAAGGGGGCGGTCAACTCGAATCATTGAACGGTGTCGATGTCGTCGTGTTCGATAAGACGGGGACGCTCACGAACGGGACGCCTGAAGTCGTGGCGACGTTCGGGGACGAGTCGTTCTTACAACGGGCGGTCATGGCCGAGCGTCAGTCGACGCATCCACTTGCGGAAGCGATCGGTCGTGGCGTCGGCGTCGGGCACGTGGAACGGGTCGAAGAATTATCGGGCCGAGGATTGAAAGCGGTCGTCGATGGGAAAGAGCTTCTTATCGGTTCGGTCCGGATGATGCGCGAGGCCGGATTCACGTTGCCTGATTGGGACATGCAAGCGATGACGCCGGTTTACGTGGCGAGTGAATCTGAAGTCGTGGCGGCGTTCGGTCTTCAAGACCGGTTGAAAGAAGGTAGCCGGGAAGTCGTGCAACGACTTGCGACGACGAGACAAGTGTATGTCTTGACGGGAGACCGAAAAGAAGTCGCGCTCGACGTGGCGCGTGAACTAGGCATCGCTGAAGCGAACGTCATTGCCGAGGTGTTGCCCGTCGAGAAGGCAGACCACATCGAGGCACTGAAACAACGTGGCCGCGTCGCCATGGTCGGTGACGGGATGAACGATGCGCCTGCGCTCGCCGTCGCGGACGTCGGTATCGCCTTCGGCAGCGGGACGGACGTCGCTTTAGAAGCGGCGGACGTGACGATCATGGGTCGGGACATCGAAGGCGTGGATCGGGCGATCGAGATGAGTGCGCTCACGATGCGAAACATCCGTCAAAACCTATTTTGGGCGCTCGCCTATAATAGCTTCGGTATACCGATTGCCGCGGCCGGTTTGCTCGCTCCATGGATTGCCGGGGCGGCGATGGCGTTCAGTTCGGTTTCGGTCGTATTGAACGCACTGCGATTAAAAAAACAAGGAGGACATCAAAAATGAATGAGACAGTCTTGAAAGTAGAAGGTATGACATGTAACCATTGTAAGGCAGCGGTTGAAGGGGCTTTGACCGAATTAGAAGGCGTCGAGTCAGCCATCGTCTCGTTGCAAGATCACCGGGTCGATGTCATCCATAACGATAAGATTTCCGTCAAAACGATGATCGAAGCTATCGAAGAACAAGGTTACGACGTCAACGCATAACGACCGGATCCCGCCTGTGAGGCGGGATTTTTTTGTGATGTTCTCATACTAAAAACTATGATATAGTATAGATGATAATGAGAATCGGTATCAGCGGGAAGGTGGGGTTACGATGGAACTCGTCATGATCAGCGGCGTGTTGGCGTTACTTAGCGGGGGGACGGCCTTCCTCGCTCAACAATTGCGGACACGGCCGACACGGTGAGGAGGGGAAACCCTTCTTTTTTTTCGTCAACTTAAGAGATTGACGGTACATCCAGACGGCTCAAAACGAGTGATTTCCCATCATTCGTCGACAATTGTTTGATATGATAGTGAAAAATGTTGCAGAGGTGACTAAAATGTACACGATCTATTTAGTCGATGATGAGGTCAATTTAAACAAAATGCTCGTCACGTATTTAGAGCAAGAAGGCTACCAAGTCCGTTCGTTCACGGATGGTGTATCAGCCCAAGCCGCGATTCAAGACGAACCTGACTTATGGGTGCTCGATATTATGCTACCGGACCTCGATGGCTTTCAGTTGTTGAAGCAAATCAAGGCGACGAACGCCAATACACCGACGATCTTCATTTCGGCCCGTGATGAGGACATCGATAAAATCATCGGACTGGAGATGGGTTCGGATGACTACATCGCCAAACCGTTCTTACCGCGCGAGCTCGTCATCCGGGTCAAAAAATTGATCGATCGGGTGTACGGGTCGAAATCGAACGAACATATCGAGTACGGGGAATACACGATTTATCCGGACAAACGACTGATCAAGCATGCTGCGGATGATATCGATTTGACGTCCAAAGAGTTCGATTTGTTATTGCTCTTCCTCGAGCATCCGGGCTCGGCGCTGTCGCGTGAGCAAATATTAGAAGGCGTTTGGGGTCGCGACTATTTCGGCTCAGACCGTGTCGTCGATGACTTGGTCCGACGCTTACGGAAGAAGTTGCACCGACTCGAACTTGAGACGCTGTATGGGATCGGTTATCGACTCGTTAAGCCATGAGACTTCACGATCTTAAGCCGAAACGGCTCATGTGGAAAATCTGGGTATTGATTTTGCTCATCATCGTCACCTTGGCGTTGATGATCTTGTTGACGGTCCGCTCCTCGATCACGCAGTTCATCGATGAACAAGTGTATGAGACGCTTCAAGATGTCGATTATTACCTCGGAAATACGAACGAGCTCGAAAATATTCCGAGCAACCCGATCGAGTACGATCGGCGTCAACAAGAATCACGTTCGGTCAATCAGCTTATCTTTTTGCCGAACGGACGCATCATTTACGGCTCGGCCCCGCTCGAGCTGACGAATCGGATGTATCAAGAGGCGCTCGAACAGACGAGTGAGGTCGCCAAATATCAGACGACGATCGATGGGGAAGACGTCTACTATACGATTCGTCAAAACGAATATGACGGTGCCCTCATCTACCAGGCGTCGTACGCCTGGGACGCTTATCGCCGTGAGCTCGTCTCGACATTGTTCTGGCGTATCTCGATTTTAATTGGTGTCATCAGCCTCCTATCACTCATCCCGGCCCTTTGGATGTCGAGAGAGTTGACGAAGCCGATCGTCGAGATGGAACGGGCCGTTGAGAAAATATCGAACCGCCAATGGGAGACGGTGTTACCACTCGCCAGGGAAGACGAGCTCGGGCAATTGGCGCGGTCGATCGACGCGATGCGCCAAGAACTGCAAGAGCAAGATTTGGCGCAACAGGCGCTCTTACAAAACATCTCTCACGATTTGAAGACGCCGATCATGGTCATTCGCGGCTATGCCCAGTCAATCGGGGACGGCATCTATCCGACCGGAGACTTGAAAGGGTCGGCCGAAGTCATTGATGAAGAAGCATCGCGTCTCGAGAAAAAAGTGGTCGACTTGTTATACGTCACCAAGTTGGAGTATTTCAAAGGGCAGGAGATGAAGCTTGATCCGATCAACCTCGATAAGTTGGTCGAATTGCTCATCGACCGCTTCAAGCTCCGTGGTAACCTCGAGTGGACGTTGACCGGACACGCGGGCGAGATGCTCGGTGACGGGGAACAGGTTCGGGTCGCGCTCGAAAACGTGCTCGACAATGCGATTCGTTACGCCGAGTCGACGATTCAGGTCGAACTCGAACGAACGGATGCAGGAATCGACATCGTCATTAAAAACGATGGCCCGTCGGTCGATGAAAACCTTGACCTGTTCCATCAATTCTCCCGTGGGAAACAAGGCAAGTTCGGTCTCGGCTTGTTTATCGTCCAACGCATCGTGACCCTCCATGGCGGGACCGTTACCTTGGGTAATACAAACGACGGAGTTGCTGTCCAATTCCACTTCCCCCACCTGAAAGACACACAAAAATTAAAAACGGATGACAGATTTTAAAAACCAGCCTGCGAACGGCTGGTTTTTTTAGTGGGAAATGTCGCCGAGCCATTTGCATACGTTTAAGGAACTTGTTATGAATAACGTGTAAGTCATATCATACGTTTTGGAGGAAGAACAGATGACACAGTTGACGAATGATACAAGAGCGTTGGTTCCGGTATTTAATGAGTACGGTGAGGCCGAGACACTCGTCTATCAGCCTGATGGCGTGCACCGTCTGAAAGGTTCGCCGATTCACTTGCTCGAATCGGCTTGTCTCTATTATGGATCGAGTATCCAAGGGCGAATCGAAGCGGCCCGTCACGTGCTTGGTCCTCATCGAAAAACCCCTGTCGTCATGGATTGGCACGCCGATGCCGTCTTTTTCCCGACGATCGCCAAAGAGAGTCCTGATTGTGCGTGGATCAATTTTCAACATGTCACGGGCATCAAAAAGTTTGGCAACGGGACCCGGATTCAATTTCTGACCGGGGAATCGATTCAAGTCCCTGTCTCCGATCATACGGTCCAACGGCAGAAGCAGCGGTCGATTGAATTATCGTATGCGTTCCAAAAACGTTTCCATAGTAGCACATTGCATCACGTTTAAGGATTGAAAACCGATTCAAACCCCTCTATGATAAAGAAGAATAGTTCATATGTGTATTTGCACATTATCCGAAAGCGAGGGGTCAATATGTTTTTTCAGAAAATGATTGAGCGAGGAAAATTGATGATTGTATTTTTACTCGTTGCAATCGTCGTCGGGGTACTCACGTTTTTCCAGCTCCCGAAACGTGAAATCCCAGAGACTAGCGTCAATATCATTCTCATTCAGACCCCATATCCAGGGGCGACCGCTGAGACGGTCGAACGGAACGTCACGAACATCCTTGAAACCGAGTTAAGAGGGCTTGAAGGGGTGGAGAACGTATCGTCGCTGTCGGCGTCGGAGTTCTCGAATATCACCGTCGAGTATGAAGACGGATTTGATCAAGGCGAGCTACAAGCGAACGTGAGGCAGGCGATCTCAGACGCGGCGCCTCGGTTACCTGACAACGCCTTAGCACCGACGGTCAACGATTCGATCGGTCAGCTTCCGGTCGCTTCCTATTTGTTGACGTCGAGCGACCGCGAGTCGCTTGAAGCGGTTCGAGAACAGGTCGAACGGCTAGAAGACCGTTTGTTACGAACAGATGGTGTGACCGGGTTCACGATCAAAGGGCTCCCGGAAACAGAATTCGTCGTCTCACTTGATTCCGAAGCGCTTGGGGAACGCCAACTCGCATTCCCAGACGTCTTGACGGCAATCAACGAAGAATATAAGACGACACCGCTCGGTCGCCAATCGACGGACGACGGTATTTATCAATTGGCGATCGATAACTTGACGAACGTCAATGACATGGATCAAGTCATCGTCGGTTCTGTCGACGGCGATCCCGTCCGCCTTGCCGATGTCGGTACGGTCGAAGAGACGACAAAAGCAGTCACCGACCTCGTCTCACTCGACGGCGAACCGGCAATCTCGCTCACGGTGACAATCGAGCCAGGTCAAGACATCCCGACGCTGCAACAACGCGTCGATGAAGTCGTCGCTTCTGAAGTGGGAGACTTAGACGGAGTCGAACTCGTTACTTATTACGATCAAGCGAAAGCGGTCGATGCGATCTTCTCGTCACTTACGAAAGAATTCATCATCGCCATGATCGCAGTTATCGTCGTCACGACGATTGGGTTGACGTTCACAGGGTCACTCATCGTCAGCTTGGCGATTCCGTTGTCCTTCTTGATCGCACTCATCCCGCTACGCTTCACGGGAGTCGATTTGAACCAAATCTCGATCATCGGGGCGATCATCGCGCTCGGTATTCTCGTCGATGACGCGATCGTCGTCAACGACAACATTTTGCGTCGCTACCGGAAAGGCGATACAGCCATGGTCGGTGCCGTTCGCGGAACGAAAGAAGTATGGGGATCGATCGTCACGTCGACGCTCGCCGTCGTCTTCGCGTTCTTACCGCTGACACTCTTGTCAGGCGCGAACGGGAACTTTATCCGAGCGTTACCGACAGTACTCGCCTTGTCGGTGCTCGCATCGATGGTCATCAGTTTGACGCTCGTGCCGATCGCACAGTATTGGTTGAACCGGAAGAAAGTGAAAGTGTCGAAGCGGGAGCCAGGATGGCTCGGCGGACCGCTCAACCGTCTCAGTAATTTTTATGCGGATCGGTTGCTCCCGGTCGTCGCCAAACGGCCGTGGACGTTCGGGTTGGTCGGATTTGTCATCACGACGGCACTATACGGGCTGATTCTGTTGACACCGTTCGAGTTCTTCCCGGCTGCGAACCGGCCAGAAGTCGTGACGAGCGTCACGTTCCCGGTTCAAACTGACTTAGAGGAAACAGAACGTCGCCTCCAACAGATCGAAGCCGAATTCCAACAGATTGACGGTGTTACCGAGACCGCCATTTTCGCTGGCGGTGGGCTTCCAAGCTTGTTCACCGGTGGACTCAATCAGTCGGGTGACAATGCAGGACAAGTCGTCGTCCGAGTCGACAACGAACAAATCGATGCGATTCAGTTGATTGATGAGTACACGTCGCAAATACGTGAAAACTATCCGGACGCTGAAATCTTCTTAGATACGCAGCAGCAGGGACCACCAACGTCTGCCCCGGTAGAATTCACAATGCGCGGTGAAACGATCGAAGAACTTGTCGCGGCACGCGATACGGTCAAGGCAGACCTCGAAGACATCGATGGCGCGCTCGTGCTCGATAACATTAAAGAACCGTTCCAGACACTCACGTACGAATTGAACCGCGAAGCGATGGCTGCCTCTGGAGTGACCGCGAAAGCAATTAGCGATCAGATCCGGTTAGTCACGGACGGCATCCCGATTGGTACGTTCGACGATGGTGTCGAACAACGCGATGTGAAAATCGTCGTCGATGCGGCCGCAAACCGCGAGGCGCTCGCCCTTGACGAGATTCTTATCCCGGTCGACACGGAAGCCGGTCCGCCGGTCGCACCGCTCAGTACGTTCGTCACCGAAACGACGACTGAACAGATCCAACAGATTCCGCGTGAGAACGGGGAGCGGATCGTCACGCTTCAAATCTATTCGACTGAAGGGATGGACGAAGATGCGTTCAAACAAGACGTTGAACAGATTCTCGATGACGCAAAATCAGACTTGACGAACGATGGCATCTCGTTCGAACAGTCGGGAGCGAGCGATACGCAAAATGAGTTCTTCGTTGAACTCGCGACGTTGTTCATCGTCGTCTTGTTCTTGATTTTCTTAATCATCGCATTCCAGTTCAATTCACTTTCATTACCGCTTCTCGTCTTGTTCACGATTTACTTGGCGATTGCCGGTGCGGTCGTCGGGCTGTTCATCACGCAGACGCCGTTTAGCTTCATGGCATCGATGGGGATGGTCTCACTTGCCGGAATCGTCGTTCGAAACGCGGTCGTCTTGTTCGAATTCATCGAGCAAGGGATTCGTAGTGGAATGTCGGTCACGACGGCGGTATACGAGGCGGGACGTGCTCGGATCCGTCCGATTCTCCTGACGGCGTTGACGGCGGTCGTCGCGTTACTGCCGGTCGCGTTCGGTGAAGACCCGCTCTTCAAACCGCTCGCCATCTGTATCGTGTCGGGAATTCTGTTCTCGACCGTACTGACACTCGTCCTTGTTCCGGCTTATTACTTGATCTTGGCGAAACGTCGCCATCGGGATAAACCGTTCACGGATTGATCAGCAAACGAATCGGCGCCCGGTCCAAATTAGGACCGGGCGCCTGTTTGTTTGTCTCGTCAAGACTGATGTTTTCGTCAGATGTTGTATGGGTATAATATGAAGAGATACTTCAGCATATTGGAGGGAATATAGATGAACGATTCATACACTTGGTTAAATCGTCGTAAGATTCGTCCGGCCTATAGCGCGACCGGTGCCCGCACATGGACGAGCGAACGTGTCGTCCGGCCGGATGCCGCTCGTGGAAAGACGGTAACAGACGTCAAGCGGGTTCGCCGGCCTTACACGGATGAACATGGAAACCGCCGCTATACGACAGGACGTGTCGTCGTGACGGACGCGGCCCGCAAAGCACGGGCGAACGGTCACGGTGAGACGGCCGTTCAACTCGAATTGTCGGTTCCGACACCGTACGAACGTGTCAAAAAGATGCTTCCGACGAAGAAAATCCTCGTGCCTGCGATGGCTGGGATCGCCGTCGCCGGAGGAATCGCCGGAGTGATTTACGCGCTTCGCAAGAAAAAACGAAACAAGAAACAATAAAAAAATCGCCCGCGGGCGATTTTTTTATTTGAGTCGATCGGCAAGGATCCGCTTGAGCTGTTTCTCGCCGAGTTTCTGCATCTCTGCTTCGTTCTCTTCATCGTAGGCATCATCTGTGAAACGCCCGACAAATTCGACTTTCCCGTTTCCAAGTTCACGGAACACGAGGTTTTTACGGTCGTGATAAAAGACGACACGATATTCCCGTCCGTTCTTTTGTGTATAGTTGAACACACCTTTGATGTGGTCCATGTTCTTTTCTTCGGGTAAAGCTTCTTCCTCATCCTCTTCAAGGACTTCGGCGAGGACTGCCGTAGGTTCTACTTCTTCCGTTTCCTCTTTAGCTGAAACGGCCTCTTTTTTCTCTTCTTCTGTCATGAAAACCGACCTCCTTTGCTTACTTTCCTATCATACCCGCTTTTTTAAATGATGACTACTCAAAATGGTGCGAGCAGACGCGGATGACGTTTGACGACGACATGATCAGACGTTGAAACAACTGTCGCTTGATCGCTTCCGGTGCCTCGACCGTCTTGAGCGCTTGTTCCATGCACCCGAGCCAATGACCGGCATGTCTTTCTGAGATCGGGTGATCGCGGTGGATCATCGCCAGGTTGCCGCCGCCGTGACGTTCCGTATACAGTTTTGGTCCCCCGAGCAGTTGCGTCAGAAATTCGAACTGATGTTGTTTTACCCGGTCTTTGTCGTCTGGAAACAGTGGCAACAGTACGGGATCAGCGTAAACGAGTTCGTAAAAAGCGTCGACGAGCTGCTGGACGCCGCGTTCGCCTCCGAATTGTTCATATGCACTCATAGTATTCCCCCTCATACGTTCAGTCTAATCGATTTTCGAAGGAATGGGATACGAGAAGGCTGTGTTTTTTTCTTGCAAGGTAGCCGGCAGGTTTCCCTCTACAAACAGCAAGCGATACGTCATAATAAAAGAAAAAGGGAAGGGGTGTTCGCCTAAATGACGGTCACTTTTCATGTCGGACGGTCGGGTAGCGGTAAGAGCGAGCGGATGATCAATCAAGTCATTCAAGAGCTGAAGCGCGATCCGAGCGGCCCGACCATCTATATGCTTGTCCCAGACCAAATGTCGTTTGAAATGGAACGGAAGATGGCGATGACAGACGGTTTAAACGGATCGACGCGGATTCAAGTGCTGTCGATGCGCCGTCTCGCATTCTTGATCATGCGCGATCACGGTGTCGCGACCGAGCAGTTTTTAGACCAGACAGGGACCCATCTTTTGTTACGGCGTGTCGTCGAGATGAACGAGGAACGGCTGACGCTGTTCCGGCGCACGATGAACCAGTACGGGTTTTACGAAGAACTGAACGAGTTGATCACGATGTTGAAACGCGGCCTCGTCGAGCCGGAGCAGTTGCTTCGCCTGAGCGAGCAAGACCAACATCGGGCCTTGAAACTACAAGACCTGTCCATCCTCTATGAGGGCTTTTTGACGATGACGGCCGGCAAAACGCTTCACGCCGAAGACTACTTCAAAGTGATGTTGCAGTTGTTACCGGAAGTCGATTTAACAGGGACTCACTTTTATGTGGACGGGTTCAACGAGTTTTCGGAACAAGAGCTCGCGGTGCTCGTCGCTTTAGCCGAGCAGGCGCCGCTGGACGTCTTGTTGACTGTCGACCCGGACTCGCTCTATCGCCCGAACCCGTTGTTCGGACCGACACAGCGGACGCTGATGCGCTTTAAAGAGCTGCTCTCAGAACGTCAACTTTCATCGACGGATGAACTATATCATGGGGTGCATCGCTTTAAACATCCGAGTCTCGCTTATCTCGAGGCGACGTTCGGTCAAGTGACGGCAGCGCCGTATACGCGGCCGGATAACCAAGTCGCCTTGAATGCGGCCGTCGACCGGACCGTGGAAGTAGCGGCCGCTGTACGCGAGGTCACACGACTTGTCCGCGAAGACGGCTACCGCTTCCGAGACATCGTGTTCATCTCAAGGTCACTTGAAGAATATGGAGATTTGGCGTCACAAGCGCTCCAAAAAATGAACTTGCCGTTCTTCCTGGATGAACGGCAGCCGATGCTTGATCATCCGGTCGTCGAGTTGTTGAAGGCGACGATCGAAGTCGCGCTCCGCGGCTACCGGGAAGAAGCTATATTCCGCGCGTTGAAGACTGAGCTGATCTTGCTCGACCGAGAACATCGGCGTACGTCTGTCGATCGGCTCGAGGCGTTCGTGATTGAGCGGGGCATCAAACATTATCACTGGCATGACGAGTGGCAATTAAAACGCCGGGCCGAAGATGAGGCCAAGTTGACGGGGGAAGAACTCGATATAGAGACGGCACTCAACACCTATCGTCAAACCGTCATCGAAACGTTCGATCCACTCCTCGCCGACTTGAAAGCGGCCAAGACGATGCAGGCTTACACGCACGCTATTTACGCTTTTCTAGAACGAATCGACGTCTCGTCATGCCTTGCCCATTGGCGCGAAGAAGCGCTTGAGGCATCACGCCTGATTGAAGCAAGAGAACATACACAAGTATGGGACGCCGTCCTCCATCTTCTCGAGCAACTCGAGGCGGCTGCGCCGGAAGAGACGCTCTCGACGGAACTGTTCCTGCAAATGATGGACACCGGCCTCGATAGCCTCCGCTATGCACTCGTCCCGCCGTCACTCGATCAATTGACGGTGACCGATTACGTGCGGGGGCGTTTGATTGATAAAAAAATCGTCTTTTTACTCGGTGCCAACGAAGATCAAATCCCACTCGTCGCGACGCAATCGAAACTGTTGACGGACCACGATATGGACTTCATGCATGAGAACGGTGTCCGGGCGGGGAAAGCGACCGAGCACTTGTTCGACGATGAGACGTACTACTTGTATAAAGCATTGACGGCGCCAAGTGACCGGTTGTACGTCAGTTACGCGCTCGTCGACCGGAGCGGGAAAGCGATTCAACCGGCGAGTTTCATCGCTGACGTCAAGGCGAGACTCGGTAACGGCAAGGCCGTCAAGACCCACTTCGCAGAAGCGGGAGAGCATCGCCCGACAGATCAGCTCGCCTTCATCACGAACGTGAATCAGACAGCGGCCGTGACGGCGCTCGAGTTGCAGCGGCTCAGTCGTCACTACCCGATTCAAGAGACGTGGTTCACGGTGTACAACGAACTGTTGAAGCACCCGGAAGGACGCGAGCGAATCCGACTGTTGACGAGCGCGCTGTTTTATCAAAACGTTCCCGAGCCATTGCCAGAGTCGGTCGCGAAGTCACTTTACACGAACTCGATTCGGGCGAGTGTGTCCCGCCTCGAGACGTTCCAAGCCTGCCCGTTCCGTCATTTTGCGAACTACGGCTTGCGCTTGAAAGAGCGACGGCTCTATCGGCTCGAGGCACCGGACATCGGTAACTTGTACCATCGGACGATCGAGCATATGTCTCAAACCGTCAAGATGGACGGGAAAGAATGGCGTGACGTGTCGCCCGACCAATGTGCGACACTCGCGGAGTCGGCCGTCGAACTCGTCACACCGGAGATTCAAAATGCGATTTTGATGAGTTCGAACCGCTACGGTTACTTGAAGAAAAAGCTGACGGACGTCGTCAGTAAGACGGCCGAAGTATTGATCGAGCAGTCGAAACGTGACGGGTTCGATCCCGTCGCGTTCGAACTCGCGTTCGGGAGCGGCAACTTCCCGCCGGTGTCGTTCACGCTCAGTAACGGGGCGACGTGTGAACTTGTCGGCCGGATCGACCGGGTCGATACGGCACAAGTGCATGATCAGCTGTACGTCCGCATCGTCGATTACAAGTCGAGCAAACGGGAGATCGACTTCGCTGAGATTTATTATGGTTTGGCGATGCAGATGCTCATCTATTTGAAAGTGTTGATCGAGCAGGCAGATGCTTGGGCGAAAGGTTCCGTGGCACCTGCAGCCGCGCTTTATTTCCACGTCCACCGACCGCTCGTCACGCCGGCCGAGACAGATGCCGAAACCGAGCGGAAAGTGCTCGAGTCGTATCAGATGCAAGGGTTGCTCGTCGACGATCCAGCCATCCTTGAGGTGATGGATAAGACGGCGAGAGGGGATCAGAAAAAGTCGATCGTCATTCCGGTCAAATATAAGAAAGACGGGACGCTCGATGCGAACACGACGAAAAAAGTCGTCTCACCTCCTCAGCTCGAGCAGTTGATGGCCCATGCGCTCGACCTTGCCGAGACGAGTGTGGAGGCGATGTATGATGGGAAAATCGGTGTCGAGCCTTATGAATATAAAGAGCGGCGTCCGTGCCAGACGTGTCCGTATCAAAGTGTCTGTCATTTTGACGAGGCGCTCGCCAACGAGCCCCGTCAGCTGAAAAAGTTAGATAAAGAAGAAGTTTTGTTTAAATTAGGAGGTGACGCCGATGAAGTGGACGAGTGATCAACAAGCAGCCATCGACGCACGGGGGTCTCATGTACTCGTCTCGGCGGCAGCCGGTTCAGGGAAGACGGCCGTGCTCGTCGAACGGCTCGCCAGCCGTTTGCTCGATGAAGCGGACGAGTTGACGGCGGACCGTATGCTCGTCGTGACGTTCACGAACGCCGCAGCGGCCGAGATGAAACGACGGATCGCCAAAGCGCTCGATCAGGCGCTGCGGGAACATCCGGAAAACGACTATATACGAAAACAACGGCAAATGCTGAACCGGGCCCTCATCACGACGATTCATTCATTCTGTTTAGAAGTCATTCGTGAGAATTACTACTTGCTCGACCTCGATCCGGCCTTCAAGATCGCCGAGGAGCGGGACTTGGTGCTCTTGCAAGACGATGTGCTCGAAGACGTGCTCGAGGCAGAGTATGGCAAACAAGACAATGCCTTCTTCGCGCTCGTCGATGCCTATACGTCTGACCGTGGTGACAGTGAAATCGAAGAGCTGATCCTAGGTTTGTATCAATACGCGCGAACCCTTCCGGATCCGGAAGCGTATTTAGATGAGCTGGTCTCCCTTTATCAGTTTGAAGGCGACCCTGACGAGGAACGGTTGCTCGTCGAGTTCGGGCAGTTGCTCTGGGTCGATATTGAAAAGGCACTTCGTCAACTCCGGCGTGTAGCGATCGAACTCCGGCTTGCCGGTTACGAGGCGCAATCGGAAAATGTGTCCAAAGCGATTTTCCCGTTCCAAAACATCGACGAAGACACGCTCAAATGGAGCGAACTCGAGACGGCGTCCCGAGCGGTTAAATTCGGGACGATGAAATCGGTCCAGAAAAAAGACGAGCATCACATCTATCACACGGTGTTGAAGCCGGCCTATGACCAAGCGAAAAAACGGCTTGTCGATGCGGTCGGTCAAGCGAGTGTCAGCGGAGCTGATCATTTAGACGTCTTGCTGTCACAGCGCCCGCTCGTCGAGACGCTCGTACGCACCGTCCGAACGTTCGGGGCCGCTTACGAGCAAGCCAAGCGGGACCGCGCCTTCGTCGACTTCAGTGATCTCGAGCATTACGCGCTCGCCATACTACGGGACGGGGACGCCCCGTCCTCGGTCGCGTCGCTCTACAAACAGCGATTCGCCGAAGTGTTGGTCGATGAGTATCAAGATACGAACGAGATCCAAGAGACGATCATCGGCCTCGTCAGCAATGAGAGTGAAAAGCTCGGCAACTTGTTCATGGTCGGTGACATCAAGCAATCGATCTACCGGTTCCGGCACGCCGAGCCGAGATTGTTCATCGAGAAAGCGACGCGGTTCAAACAAGCCGGGTCGGGGCAACGGATCGACTTGTCTCAAAACTTTAGAAGTCGCTCCGAAGTGCTGCACGGAATCAATGACCTATTCATTCAGTTGATGGACGAAGAAGTGAGTGAGATCGAGTACGACGAGGCGGCACGTCTCGTACCGGGTCGGGCGTATGAAGAGCTCGAGGCAAGTCCTGAACTTTTGATCGTCAACGGAGAAAGCCGGGACTTGTCGAAACAGGAGCTTGAAGGCCGTGCCATCGCCACACGTATATTAGAGCTCGTCTCTGGGGATGAGCCGTTCAAAGTGACGGACGAGGCGACCGGATTGCTTCGTTCCTGTGAGTACCGGGACATCGTCATCTTGGTCCGTTCGAAAAAAGAGCGGGTCGAGCAGCTGATGGATATTTTGACACAGTATAATATCCCGGCTTATACCGATTCGGACGGCGGCTATTTCCAAGCGACGGAAATTCGAATGATGTTGTCGCTCTTGAAGTTGATCGACAACCCGCTCCAAGACATCCCGCTCGCCGGGGCGCTCCGGTCACCGATGTTTGGTTTCACCGATCAAGAGCTGGCCAAGATTCGCTTAGAGTCGGAAGCGTCGTTTTTCGATGCACTCAAGGCGAAAGCAGACGATGACGACGAGCTTGGATTGAAATGTGGAGACGTGCTCGATCAGTTGTCGGAATGGCGTACGTTCGCCCGCAACCACAGCTTGTCGGAGTTGATTCAGCAAGTGTTCAACGACACCGGGTTTTATGATTTTGCCGGCGGACTGCCGGGCGGGAAAGGGCGTCAAGAGAACTTGAAGGCGCTCTATGACCGGGCCCTCTCCTATGAACGGAGCGGCTACCGTGGGTTGTATCGCTTCTTGCGGGTCATGGACCGTCTCCAAGATAACGGCGAAGATCTATCGGAAGCACGTTCACTCGGAGAAGAAGAGAACGTCGTCCGCATCATGACGGTCCATAAATCGAAGGGGCTCGAGTTTCCGGTGACGATCGTCGCCCAACTCGGCAAACAGTTCAATAAACGTGATCAAATGCAACGTGTCATCTTCCATAAACGATACGGCATCTCCCTCGATGCGATCGATGTCGTCACACGGACGAGAACCGAGACGTTCGTGAAAGAGATGATCCGTCGGGATCTCGATGCGACGATGAAAGCCGAAGAGATGCGCGTCTTGTACGTCGCGCTGACCCGGGCGAAAGAGAAATTGATCTTAGTCGGTACGGTCGCAGAACCGGTTAAACAGATCAACCAATGGCTGCAGGTCGAAGCGACGGGTGAGACGTTATCCGCTGACGCACGACGCGAGGCGAAGACGTATCTGGACTGGGTCGCGCCGGCGCTCCTCAAACTAGAAGGCGCCGTACCGTTCATCGAGGAGATGGGCTTACCGGTCTTTTCGCCGATACGGGAAGCGACGAACTGGACGTATCGCATCATCGGACAAGACGATTTGGCGGAAGTGGCCACACTCCAAGCGATGATGGCCCAGCTTCATCATGTGCAACAGTTCGAGGCGATTGATTTTCCGGTCAAAGACGAAGAAGCGACGATTCAAGTCGTCAATCGAGCCTTTTCGTACAGTTATCCGGCCCAAGCCGCGACCGAGACGGCAGCGAAACAGACCGTGACGGAATTGAAACGAGCGATGCAACTCGAGCAAGCGGCGTTCGAAGACACGTTCCGCCCGAGCGATACCCCGTATCGGGAGCCGAAATGGAAGCAGACGAAGCAGACAGGTGCCGAGCGCGGGACGACGCTCCATCTCATTTTCCAATTGTTTGAGCCGACTGAACCGCTCGACATACAAATCGACCGATGGGAAAATAATGGGATGCTCGGTCCGATCGAGGCGGAGACGGCACGGCTGGCGCTGCCTGAAATCGAGTCGTTCTTCAACTCGGAGATCGGTCGGGCGCTGTCTGAAGCGCTACAAGCCGGACGAGGATGGCGCGAGCTGCCGTTCACGTATACGGTGCCCGCGGAGCGAGTGAATCCGACGGCGACGTTCACGGACGAGCACGTGTTGATTCAAGGGATCATCGATTGCCTGTTCTTCGATGGTGAGACGTACGTCCTACTCGACTATAAATCGGACTCGGTCTTGTTCACGAGTGCATCGCGAGAAGAGGCAAGACAGTTGCTTCGTGACCGCTACACTGTTCAGCTGTCGCTCTATCGCGAAGCGATCGAGTCGATTTGGAATATCCAAGTCGGGACGACGGTCATTTATTCTTTGGAATTGCAGGAAACTGTTGTACTATAATGTAGACGATATGATTGTAAAGGTGTACGGTTATAAACCGTGCATCTTTTATTTTTGTGATTACAAAATAGATTAGGTAAAATAATGAAATGAGATAATAATGGAGGAAACGTCATGGTGAAAATTCTACTAGCAGAAGATGAAGAAGTATTGCGCATGCTCGTATTAGATACGTTAGAAGACGAAGGATATGACATTGATGAAGCGCCAGACGGTCTTGAAGCCTATCGGCTGATCGAACAGAACGAGTACGACCTCGTGATTGTCGACCATATGATGCCAGGAATGACAGGTCTTGAAGTCATTGAGAAAGTGAGGAAGTTGCCGGGACGTCAACATACGAAAGTGATGATGTTGACGGCGAAGAGCCAACAATCTGACCGTGATTGCGCGAATGAGATTGGGGTCGATTATTTCATTTCGAAGCCGTTTAGTCCGCTTGAACTTGTGAAGATCATAGGAGGCATCGTTAAGTGAATAAATGGTTTAAACAAAAACTCGGACGTGACATCACGACCGTCCTGTATTCGTTCCTCGCGCTCGCGCTCGTCGGATCGATGATCATGTACGTGCAGATGGAAACCCGGGTCAGAGAGAACGAAGCCCGTCTCCAACAAGTCGATGAACGAATCAACCGATTGAATACGTTTTGGGACGAATGGCAGAGCGCGCAGTATGACTCACGAGGCTACTTGCTGTTTGGTGATGTGGAAGCGCTCGAGCGAGCCCAAAGTAAAGAAAATGAGTTCCAACAAGAAATCAACTGGTTCAAGGCCGCTGTCGAATCAAAACAAGGTGAGATTTTCGCAGCCGATTTACAAGCCTTTCACGATTTTTACTTCAATGTGATCATGCCGGTCACGGCGGAATATGGTCAACTGCGAGCGTCCGGGGAAATCACCGAGAGCACGATTGATCCTGAAACCATATTGACGTTGCCGACAGCCGAACGATTGATTGAGCAAGGCGTCGTACCGTACGATCCGGAACGCGGTATCGATACGCTCGCTCCGATCCAACAGATCGAATCGTCACTCATGGACTACAAGGCGTTGATGAACAGTGAGAAAAATAGAGTGTACGCCGACTGGAAAGTGAACAATGATGTTTTACAGTTCTTATGGATTGCGAGTATCTTCTCGTTCGCGGCGTTGATTTTACTATTCGTCCAACCGTTCTTGCGTCGTCAAACCCGTCTGATCTCTCGCCTGTCGGTCGCATCTGACCGCTTACTGAAAGGTGAGATCGTCGACTTGAGCGATCAAATGGAGCGCGAAGACGAGATCGGGACGATGTCCCGTTCGTTCAACAAGATGGCGGAGACGCTCCGTGAAAATGAACGTCACTTGATTGAGAAGAACCATGAGTTGCAGGCACAACAAGAAGAATTGATCGCCCAGCAAGAAGAGCTGCAAGCGCAGCAACAAGAGCTTGAAGAGATCTTGGAACAGACGCAACAGAACGAACAGCACTTGGCGTACCGAAACGAATTGACCGAGACGCTCGCGGCTCGCGATTCGTTGACGGCTTACCCGGAAATCATCGAGAAACTTGTCGCCATCACCGACTCAGAAGTCGGGGCGCTCGTCTTCCTCGATGCGACAGGCTCGTTCTCTATCACGAGCCACGGGCTGAACGAGACGTTGTCGCGTAAATTGCTCGATAGCGAGAACTCCGTGTTGACGCGGGCGATGACGTTGCGGACGACAGTCCATTCGTCGAAACAAGTCGCAAGCGACCATCCGCTGCCGTATCCGTACTACATGTACGAGACGGCCGTACCGGTCCACGACCCGACGGATGATTCAATCATCGCCTTCATCTATCTCGTCCGTTACAAAGACCGCTTCACGCAGACGCAAATGGGCGATATCATGTCGTTCGCACGTCAGCTGTCATTGTCGTTGCTTCGGATGCGTCTATTTGAAGAGATGACCCGTGAAAAAGGCAAGACCGAACGGATTCTCGATTCAATCCGTGAAGCTGTCATTTACGTCGAACATTCGACCGATGACGTGTTCGTCAACCGACCGCTTTACGAGATGTTCCCAGAGCTCGATGCGATCACATCGAGTCAGCTCGCAGAACTGTCTTGGAACGAGTGGCGGGAGACGATCGCGACGACGGTCGACCAAGACGATGACTTCATGACGTATACAGACCGTCTGTTCACAGACGACTTCCCGCACGACAGTGTCAGCTTCTCGATCCGTAAAGGGGAGATGAACTTACAGATGTATGCCGAGCGGATCGTCGTCGGCGGATTGTCGAAAGGGACGCTGCTCGTCTTCCGTGATATTACGAGTGAGACCGAGGCTGAGCGCTTGAAGAGCGAGTTCATCTCGACGATCTCGCATGAGTTGCGGACACCGTTGTCTTCGATTTATGGGTTCACCGAGCTCATGGTCAAGAAACAGTTGCCGAACGAGAAACAGGCGAAATATTTGCAGACAATCCACGCTGAGACGGAGCGGTTGACGCATCTCGTCAACGACTTCCTCGACGTACAGCGCATGGAATCAGGTAGCCAAATGTATGACCGGGAACAGCTCGATATCGAGCCGGTCATCCATGACATGATGACGTTCTACGAAGCGTCGTCATTGAAACACCAGTTCGAGCTTGTCACGGTCGACGACCGACCGTACGAACTGTTCGCAGACTGTCAGAAGTTCAAACAGCTGATGAGCAACTTGCTCTCGAACGCCGTGAAGTACTCACCGCGTGGCGGGAAGATCACGGTCGAGCTCGCCCATCACGACCAATCGATCTCGATTAAAGTGAAGGATCAAGGGATCGGCATTCCGAGCGACGCCCTCGATCGTCTGTTCGATAAGTTCTATCGGGTCGACAACTCAGATAGTCGTGAAATCGGCGGCACGGGACTGGGTCTCCCGATCTGCCAAGAAATCGTGCGCGGTCACGCCGGTCAGATCCATGTCGAGTCCGTCCAACATAAAGGCTCGACGTTCACCGTTGTGATTCCGAGCTTCGAACACGCTATTCGGGAAGAAGAACAAACGACGGCTTGATCAAAACAAGAGGAGGAGACGTGCCGTTCAATCGTGACCGGCACGTCTTTTTTTGTGGTGTAAATGCGGGCTTGACCGAAAAGTGGCTTGTTCGTGTACAATAGTAGTTGTACATAATCAAAAGGGGGATTTTTGAATGCCATTGACAGCATTTCTACACACGCACGTGACGAGTTGGATTTTACTACTCGTCTTGTTCGCTGTCGCCTATATCGGCTACAAGAACGGAAATAAGAGCGGCAAGATCGCGCATATGGCGTTTCGCCTCATGTTGCTCATCGCGTTCGGTACAGGACTTTATTTGTACTTGCAACTGAACGGAGGCGGCATGTTCTACCACGTGAAAATCACAATCGGATTACTCGCACTCATCTTCGGTGAGATGACGCTCATTCGTTTGAAAAAAAGAAAACCATCGGGCGCTATGTTTGGCGGCTTCGTGGCACTGTCACTCGTGACGATCTTTATCGGTTACGCGTTGCCGTACGGTCAGTCGTTCTTCAGCAACTTTATTTGAGTCACATCCCACTTCACACATCGGAGTGGGATTTTTTTGTTTGTCCGCAAATTATTAGGGGAAAATAAAAAAATCAGGAATAACGATGATGAGGTGAAACGATGGATCAACAAACGAATGAATGGTCGCGTGTATTACATGCGCGTAGATGGATGAAGCAAACTGAATCGTTCTTGCCGTTATGGCACGGCTACATCGGCTACAAATACGGATTGTTCGATGCGCTTCAAGGCGGGGCGAGCTTCGCTGAAATGACGCTGCGCTTGAAGCAGCCGCTCACGAAACTCGCACTCGAGCGTTGGTTAGAAGTCGGGGTCGCCGTGCGCCACTTGAAGAAGAAAGGATGGCGCTATTTTCCAACGCGTAGCTTGAGGTATCAGCTCTCGCTCAAAGACGAACGCAGCATCGGATTCATGCTTCAAGAGATGATGGAACTTCATATCCCGGCACTCATCGCCTACCCAGACTTTTTAGAGTCCGGCAAACAGAAGACGTTCGACGGTGCGACACACGGGAAAGTCGTCGCTCAAACGTCGACGCTCGTCGAAACGGTCGCTTTTCCGGTCGTCCAACAGCTGCTCCGCCAAGCGGACGTCAAGACGATGCTTGATATCGGATGCGGCCACGGGGGCTATTTGCGGAAACTCCACGGTCTTGAGCCGGATTGGAAGTTGACCGGGATCGACCTCGAACAAAAAGTGATCGAAGAGGCACGTGAGCAAGATGAGACGGGTGAGATTCGTTACGAAGTGGCCGATTTCATGGAATGGGATCACGACGAGCGGTTCGATGTCGTCATGATGAACAATATGCTTTACTATTTCTCGCCCGAGCAGCGGATTGGACTGTTAGAGCGGATGCTCAGCAATCTTGATACGGCAGGTGTCGCCGTCCTCGTCACACCGCTCGCGGAGTCACCGCTAGGCGCCCGCTTCGCTTCGGCGTTCAACGCGTTTATGACGCTCCACGATAACCTCCATCCGCTCCCGACGACTCGTCAGTTGCGCCGGCAATTGGAACAGGTCGGCTTCGAGAAAGTACGTTTCGTCCCGTTTATTCCGGAAGGATCTTGGTATATCGTCATCGCCGAACGTGGAGATTGAAACGTCTAGCGTACAGCGAACCGATTCAGATTTGAACTTGTGTTCAGTCATTTCTATAATAGAATAGAAGTATAAGAGACTTTTCACATAGGGAGTTGTTCAACGTGTCGGAAAAAAGAGTCGCAGTGATCGGTGCCGGGCCAGGTGGGCTTGCTGCCGCAATGATCTTGTCGAGCCGTGGTGTGGATGTAACTGTATTTGAAAAACAACCGTTTGTCGGTGGACGGACGTCACGTCTGCAAGTCGGGGAGTTCGCGTTCGATCGTGGCCCGACTTTTTTGAATATGCCGTATATTCTTGAAGAGATGTTCGAGGAGACGGGACGGGATTTGGCTGATTATGTCGATATGAAGCGATTAGAACCGATGTACGATCTTTACTTTGATCGCGGACAAAGCGTGCTATCGATGACGACCGACCGCGACCAGATGCGTCAATCGATTGAAGAGATGTTCCCCGGCAACGGCGAAGGATACGACCGATTCATGGCAGACCAGGCGGTCAAACTATCGAAGCTCATGCCGGTGCTCCAGACCGCCCATGATAAGCTGACGGATTACGTGTCGACACGCGTCTTGAAGGCGTTGCCGTTCCTCTCGATCGGAAAATCGCTATACGACGTGCTGTCTGAATACTTTACGAGTGAAGAACTCAAATACTCGTTCACGTTCCAAGCGAAGTACCTCGGGATGTCGGCTTGGGACTGTCCGGGTGGGTTCTCGATCTTGTCGTATATGGAACATGCTTACGGCGTCCATCATCCGATCGGCGGGGTGAACCAACTCTGTTCGGCGATGGCCCGTGTCATCGAGGAGGAAGGCGGGACGATCCGGTTAGGTGAAGCGGTCGACCGTCTATTGCTCGACGGGAAACGTGTCAACGGACTCGTGGCGAACAACGTCCATTACGCGTTTGACGAAGTCATCGTCGGGGCGGATTTTGCCCATGCGATGACGACGCTCGTACCGAGCGATACGCTAACGCGCTGGAGTCCGAAACAGTTGAAGAAGAAGCGCTATTCTTGCTCGACGTTCATGCTCTACCTCGGACTTGATCGCGTCTACGATGAGGTCGGCCACCATTCGATTCACTTTGCGGATGATTATGAGCGCAACGTCAAAGAAATGACGCAAGACTTGAAGCTGAGCGAGGATTTCTCGTTCTACGTTCAAAACGCGTCACGGATCGACCCGACGCTCGCGCCAGCCGGCAAGTCGTCGCTCTACGTGCTCGTACCGGTGCCGAACAATCTGTCAAACCTTCCTTGGGACACGCTCGAGGAAAAGATGACCGAACTCGTCTTGGACGCACTCGAGACACGTTCGCCTTACCGGAACGTCCGCGACCATATCGAAGTGATGCAGGCGCTCACCCCGAACGATTGGGAAGCGTTTGGGGTCTATGAAGGGGCAACGTTCAACCTTGGACATAACTTGTCGCAAATGATGTACTTCCGTCCGCACAATCAGTTCGAAGAGCTCGACCATGTCTGGCTCGTCGGCGGTGGGACGCATCCAGGCAGCGGACTGCCGACGATTTTTGAATCGGCACGAATCACGGCCAACTTGCTTCGGGACCGGGCGGGTGTCGGACGATGAACATCAGTTTCGTTGGTGCCGGTATCGGGTCGCTTTACGCCGCCTTGCTATGGACTCATAAGCATCCATCGACCCAAGTGACGATTTATGAGAAAGAGGACCGGGTCGGTGGGCGGCTCAACTATGTCGAGTTCGAGAACGGTGCTCGCATCGATGAAGGACCGACAATCGTCTTGTTGCCGAGCAAGCTGAAGAGCCAACTGCAAGAAGCTGGGTTTCCCGAACAGGAACTCGAACTGCTCGAAGTCGATCCGCTCTATCGCCTCCGTTACGAAGATGGGACGACGTTTCACAAATATCACGACATCGATCGTCAAGCCGAAGAGATTGAACGATTTTTCGGCGAAGGTGAATCGTTCCGTCGTTACATGGGACAAAAGCGCGAGGAATACAAAATCGGTTTTGACACGTTTTTAAACCGTGGCTATAAAGGCAAGACCGACTTGTTCGAGCCGAGACTGCTCATGTTGCTCTTGCGCCTGAAAGCGTATGAATCGGCTCATGAGAACATGAAGCGGTTCTTTAAAGATGAGCGGCTCCGGGTCGCCTATAGTCTGCAGACGCTCTACATCGGCGGCAACCCTTATGAGACGCCGTCCCTGTACGGATTGATCCCATATCGCGAGCAAGAAGAAGGAATCTGGTACGTACGAGGAGGATATTTCTCGCTTGCGACGAAGTTAGAACAAGAGCTGAAGAAGCGGGGCGTCACGTTCAAGCTGAACACGCCGGTAGAACGCGTCCGCGTCCAAGACGGCCGTGCCAACGCCGTCGTCGTCGATGGCGTCCCTCATCCGTATGATGCGGTCGTCGTCAATGGAGACTTCCCGCTCATGGAACGTCTGATTGATGGAATCAAGCCGAAAGCGTACGAACCGTCGAGCGGCACGCTGCTCCTCTATTTCACGGTGGACGGCGAGATCGAACTCCCGGTGCATCAGTTCGATTTGCCGAACGATTTTGCCGGGTCGATGCGCACGATCTTTGAAGATGGTAAACTGAGCAAGTATCCTGCGATGTATACGTTCAATCCGTCGCTCATCGATTCGACGCTCGCACCAGTTGGGACGAGTGTGCTTTATGTCCTTGTGCCGGTACCGCGCAAGTTAGAGCGACAAGATTTTGAACAGAGCGGGGCAATTGAACGTCTCGTGTCCCGGATCGAAGGGATGGTCCCTAAATTTAGAGACCGTGTCATCGAGATGAAAGTCCGGACACCGATGGACGCGGAACGGTTCGGGTTGTTCGAAGGCGGGAGTTTTGGGATTGCCCCGAAACTTTCACAGTCGGCAGCATTCAAGCCGCAAGCCCGTCCATACGCCCAAATCGAGCGGCTCTATGCCGTCGGTGCCTCCGTACATCCATGCGGTGGTGTCCCGATCGTGATGATCGGCTCACAGTTGTTAGTGAAAAGAATGGAAGAAGAAATGGGGGCATTGTACCATGACGAGGCAAGAAGCGTATCGTCAATGTGAAGAAGTGATGAAGAAAGGCTCACTCACGTTTTATCGGGCCTTCTCCCTGCTTTCAAAACCGGACCGCCAGGCTGTCGCCGCGGTCTATACGTTTTGCCGGACGTTAGACGATGCGGTCGACGAGTCAGCGTATCCTGAGGAAAGTTTGACCGCATTTCTGGCGGAGTTCGACCGCTTTTTAGCCGGCAACGACCCAGACGGCGCTCTTTGGATTGCTTTACGCGACGTTTGGCAGCGCTATGACATGGACGTCGAACCGTTCTTCGAGTTAGCGGAAGGCATGAAGTGGGATTTACATAAGACACGTTACACGACACTTGAAGAGACGGAACAGTACGGCTATTATGCGGCCAGCACGGTCGGTTTGATGTTGTTACCAATCCTTGTCCCGGACGCGAACATGGAAGCGCGGCAACAACTGAAGCAAGGCGCGATCGACCTCGGCATCGCTATGCAGTTGACGAACATCCTTCGCGACGTCGGTGAGGACTTGGACCGGGACCGGATTTATGTACCGCGTACGCTCTTAGCGCAGCACGCGATGTCAGAGACCGATCTGTTTGAACGGAAAGTGACACCTCAGTTCGTTGAAGTGTGGGAGACGATGGCCAACCGGGCGGAAATGCTATACCGCAGTGCCCGTGAGACGCATCACTTGTATCCGGCGACGAGTCGAAAGCCGGTCCAAGCCGCGGCGCTCCTCTACGAAGGTATATTAGATGCGGCCCGAAGTAACGACCATGATGTCTTTACGAAGCGCGCTTACGTATCGACACTTCAAAAAGGAAAGCTGTTAGCGAGACTTTGAAAAAGACCCGATTGCGAGAGCAATCGGGTCTTTTGCTGAACAGACTCGAGCCTGTAGACACCGTCTGCAGGCTTTTAGGATACAAAAAACCACTTTTGGCGGGGGACCAAAAGTGGCGTAAGCGTTATGTGATCCGTTCATCGGGGAAACGAACGAATCGGACGTGATGAACCCTAAAGATGTGCCTCGTTTCATGGGGAATGAAACGATGGGGCATCTTCGCTGAAGTAGGATGCTTGATGGACTAAGGGGGAACATCAGACGCATGCTATTCCAGCAGCGGGAAACGAGTGGGGAAACTCGCTCATCACTTTTTTCTCGGGTGTGACAAGTTCAAAACGCGATTGGCTCGGGGAAGCCATTCGATCGCTACAGGTGTAACAAACGTTACAATACTGCTTGAACTCGATATGATGTTATCACGTCTGTGACTTGTCGACAAGTGTCGAATCTTCTGTTCACAAAATGTTCAAATTGTCAGAGGTATGTCCTCCAACATCGAACGAGCAGCAAACTGTCCTGAAAGCGTCACCATTGGACTGCCGCCGCCAGGATGGGTCGATCCACCCGCAAACCAGATGTTCGAGACGTCTTCCGAGCGCGAGGCCGGACGGAAAAACGCACCTTTTTTCGAGTTTGCTGACGTTCCGTATAACGAGCCATAATACGCATAAAAATCACGCGTCAAGTCAAGCGGGGTCACGCGGCGGTGGAACAAGACGTCAGCATCGTCCCAATCGACGCCGAATGTGCGCAGCCGTCGACGGATCAAATGTTCGTACGTCTCGGCATCGATGTCGGTCAAGTGGGCCGGAGCGTTGACGAGGATGAACAGATTGTCCCCGGCCTCACCCATGGACGGATCGGTGTAGGCCGAGTTCGAGATGTAGATCGTCGGCTCATCGGCGTAGCGTTCTTCGTCGAACAAGGCACGGAACTCAGCCTCGTAATCGTCCGAGAAGTAGACGTTATGATGGGCGAGATTTAGACGTTTGTTCAGTCCGACCATCATGACGAAAGCAGAGACGGATGGCTCGACCGTATCCCGGGTCGGTACCGGGAACGATGGACGATGGACCGCATCGACGAGCCGGGGATATTGGGTCAATAGCTCCCCGTTCAAAAGGACGGCATCGCAAGACATGACTTCTTCATGGTCGATGACGACAGCATGCGCCTTACCGTTCATGACTTCAATCTTTGTGACTTCATGGCCGAGTCGGAACTCGACACCGAGCTCGCTCGCGCGTTTGGCGAAACCTTTGGCGATCGTCCAGTTCCCGCCTTTGGCGAAATAGACGCCGTCGTTCAACTCAAGATGTGAGATCAAGGCGAACGTGCCGGGCGTAACGTAAGGACTGCTGCCGATATACGTCGCGTAACGGTCGAGTGCTTGGATGATGCGCGGGTCTTTAAAATATTTTTTATGGAGCGCGTGCAAACTCTTAAGCGGATGGACCTTCATCATATCGGCCCAAAGACCGGTGTCGATTTTTGTGTCCATTCGAGTGAAGAAACGATTGTTGGCAATCTCAAATAGCTTTTCAGCCTCGTCCAAGTACGCCGCCAATTGATTTTTGTCGGCTTTGTCACCGGTCAAGCGCCGGACTTCAGCTTCCATTTGTTCCCGTTCGGAGTGGAATGTGAACGTCGACCCGTCGGAGAAGTGATTGACCGTATGCGAGTCGAGTTTGACGAGTTCAAAATAATCCTCTGGGTTGGCCCCGCTGTTCCGGATGACGGAACGGAACACGTCCGGCATCGTGATCGTGTTTGGCCCGAAGTCGAAGCGGTGACCGTCCGTGATGATCGGCATGAGCTTACCACCGACGTGCTCATTTTTTTCGATGACGGTCACATCGTACCCGCGAGCCGCTAGTGTGACGGCGGCGCTCAGGCCTCCGAGACCGGCCCCGATAATAGCGATTTGTTTCATTGCAATGCGCCTCCTAACAATTTTCTAATGATACATCCGGCCTTTCCAAGTGATCGGTTTTCGTCTCCATTTTCGGACGACCGCGTTCGTGAGTAGGACGAGGTAGGCAACCAGACTGAACGGATGGAGCCAAAAATGGCGTCCGCCCGACTTCAAGTCGATTGCTAGCCGTGCGAACAAAACGAACAGGCTCGCTCCGAGCGATATCCAGTCTGGTCGGATGAGCAGGAAGATGAACGCCGATAACTGGACGCCGTAGTAAAGGGAAAAATAAAGGGCGATGCCCACTGCTTCATTCATTCCCTTGAATACGTTTTTTGAAAACCCGTTCCAGACTTCCTCGTTCGTCGCATACATATCGCACGTGATATAAGGTGAGACATTGACGAGCGACGTCACTTTTTTACGGCGCTTAAATTCGCGGCATAAATCGATATCATCAATCAGGGAGTCGTGGATCGAGGCGTGACCGCCGACTTCCTCATAACTAGTCCGTTCGACCAAGACGTTCATCCCGTTCGCGGCGGCGAAGGCGGGATGTCTCACTTTTCGCCAAAACAGCGGCAAGTGCTGGGCGATCAAGACGTGTTGCATCGGAATGAGCAGTTTACCGAGCCACGTCGGCGTCGGAAAGCGGGGGAAGCCGGATAAAAAGACGGCGCCTTCCCGGACGAGCGTTCCGTGCATGCGGCCGACGAAGCTCGGATCGATGGTCACATCGGCATCGAGAAACAATAAGTAAGGTTCACGGGTCTGCGTCGCCAATTGATGACAGGCGTGTACTTTTCCGGACCAACCGTCGGTGAGCGGCACACCGCGCAAGATCGTGAACCGGTCGTCCGAGGCGATTTCCCGCACGAGCGCGTCATACGTCCCGTCCTCAGAGCGATCCTCATATAAGTAGACGTGACAGCCGGCGGTGAGGGCCGGCTTTAAACTGTTGATTAATTTTGGGACGTTCCGCTCTTCGTTGCGGAGCGGAATGCAAATCGCGGTCGGCGGCACCGGGATCGGGGCCGTGAGCGGACGAAGAAATGCCAAGTTGACTAACGTGAAGAGAAACATGAGTCCAGTGAGCACGAATAGGATCATTGTTGTCTCCTCCCGATGGTGAGCAAGTGCTCCGTCCAGTCGGCGAGCCCGCGTCGTGGCGGAAACAACGACATGTACCGGTCCGACTGGGCGATCACATCGGCGCGCGTGTCGTCATAGAGCTGTTCGAGCGCTGTGGCGAGCTCTTGCTTTTGCTCCCGGCGTGTCGTCGAGACGACGGTATGGGTCCGGAACCGGACGTAGACGACCGGGGACGCATGCGACGCGAACGCGTAGTAGATGGCACAAAGCCGGACCTCGGGTTTTGCGAGTAGCATCGTCGCACCCGTCCCGATCTCAAGCGGCCGGTGCTCTTGTGGGTATTCACGGCCTTGCGGGAACACCCACACCGATTTCCCGACGGACAAGAGCTGATTGGCATAGTTGAGAGAAGCGCGAATGTCGGATAACTTCCCTTTTTTGATGGAAAAGGCGCCTAAATGACGGAAGAACGGAAAGCGTCGCAATCCGTCCTCATCCATCAGGACGTGAACGTCGTGCCGTAAATAATACTCGTTCAACATGAGCAAGATGAGTCCGTCCCACCACGAGCTGTGCGTGCTTAAAAAGAGGCCCGGCGTCGGAACGTCATCAGCCCGAACGTTGATCGTGTGAAAGAACGGTCGGATCTGGTGTTCTTTGACGAACGTTGAAAAGATGTTACTGAACCATTTCTTTTTGTTCGCTTCGATCATGACGCAACCTCCGTTCCAAATAGATGACGCTTGCCGTTACAATACTTAACACACCGATCCCATAAAGACCGGCGTTGACCGCGGTGACACCGAACAAAGCGTGAAGCATGACGAACAAGTAGCGTCCGTGCATGAGTAAAGTCGGCTCCGCTTCGACTTCGAAGCGGTCGAGCAACCATGAGAAGATGAGCGACAGTCCGAACCATCCGACGAAGTTTTGCGTCGGGATGTCATAATAGAGACCATCATTGGCCCATTCCCAGTAGCCTTTCACGTTGGCTGCGACCGGATCGATCGCCATGTCTAACCAGACCGCCAAAAACGGGACGAGCCAGAGCGTCCGTCGCTTGAACGCGAACAGGCGGGCGACAGCGAAGCTTGCGCCGATGACGGCGAGCCAGGCCGCACCAATCGTGACCGGTACGCCGAACACGGTCGGACCGAACGCTTCGGCATAAATATACTCGCTGAACGGGAACCCGGTTTTGACACCGAGCGTCTCGACGGCGATCGAGCCGAAAAAGATGAACGGCACGATGAAACGGGCGTGACGGACCCCGTCGGCAATGACAAATCCTCCGATGAGACCGGCGAGCCATAAGAAGACCGGGTTCGCCCATTCGAGCCAACTCGGCAGTAAATCAAAGCCGACGAGAACAACGCCGACGACGTACCAGACTAAAAATAATTTCCAAATCCATGGATACACTTTCATCAAATCACCTCACCTTCTATTCTAAAGAGGTTTTCGACATCCGTCTAATGAATGCATGCACAAAAAAAGAGCCCCTGCTAGAGGGACTCATCAATTCGCCATGCGCTTCCGTTTTTTCACAAATGAGAAAGCGATGAACAGGATGTAGAACGGGATGGCGATGAACCAAAACGTCGGCCATTCTTTCCACCGGGCGAACGTCATATACGTCAAATAGACGAGACTGAACGTGATGATGAACGAGTGACGCGGCAACGGTACGTCTTTAAAACTCGGAATACGAACCCGGCTCACCATGAGCAAGGCGAGACCGGTAAAGAAGATCGGGGTGAGCAGTTCGTTGACGCGATCGCCAAACGTCGTCACGACGGCGAGCAATCCACCGGCTGCCGTGATCGGGACGCCTGAGAAATAGCTTGCCGTGACGTTCGTCGCCGACAAGTTGAACCGGGCTAGGCGATAGGCGCCGAAGAGCGGGAACAGGGCGGCGAAGAAGAGCCCGTAATTCCCGTAATCGATAAAGAACGTATAGTAAGCAAGTAACGCCGGGGCGACGCCGAACGTGACGACGTCAGCGAGCGAATCAAGCTCTTTTCCGAAGTCACCGTCTACCCCGAGCATACGGGCGAGACGGCCGTCGAGGCTGTCGAGCATCATCGCGATGATGATCAGGAGTGTCGCATTCGAGAAATCGCCGCGCGCGGCGTAGACGATGGCGAGGACGCCACAAAATAAGTTACCGAATGTAAATGAGTTAGGAACCCACGAACGGATTCGTTCTTTCCACATAGTATTGCCTCCATCTTTGTCATTGAGTGAACCAGCGGCCGTCCGTGAAGCGGATCAAGTCGTCCGGTGTTAATTCGATTTGATAGCCACGTTTTCCGGCCGAGATGATGATCTTGTCTTTTTGTTTCGCGCTGTCATGCAGGAAGACGGGGAAACGCTTTTTCGCTCCGATCGGTGAGACGCCGCCGCGGATGTAGCCGGTCAGCGCTTCAAGCTCTTTCATCGGGACGGGCGACGCTTTCTTCGCGCCCCACGCTTTAGCGGCCGCCTTTAAATCGATATCTAAATCTCCTGAGATGAGGAAGAAGGCGTACTTCCGTTGCTCGTTCTCGAGGCAAATCGTCTTATACAGTTGGTCGAGCGGCTTATCGAGTGATGCGGCGACATGTTTTGCGGAGACATCGGACTCATCCACTACATAAGAATGATAAGTGAACGGGATGTTCCGTTGTTTTAATTGTCTTGCGGCATTCGTCAGTTGCACCAGTCCCACCCTTTCGTTGAACGACTCCTCTAAGAATAGCAAATAGTGGTAGCGTCGGGCAATCGAACTTGAAAAGTTTTGGTGTCAGGAAGGAAACAGAATGGACGATAGAGAAATGAACAGTGATTCATTTTTTTAAAAGGGGGATTATTTCATGGAAACAATTCAAGTGGAACGGCACAACGGGGTAGGCTGGCTCAAATGGAACCGTCCGGAAAAATTGAACGCGCTGAACGAGACGTTGTTACGCGAAGCGAGACAGGCGCTCGAACAACTTGAAGCCGACGAATCGGTCCGAGTCATCGTGCTGATCGGGGAAGGGCGCGCCTTCTCGTCCGGTCAAGATTTGACGATCGAGAGTGACGCCGATTATGGCACGTATTTAGAGGACGTCTACCATCCGCTCGTCCGGGCACTCTCGGATTGCCGGAAGCCAATCGTTGCCGGCATCCACGGTGTCGTCGCTGGGGCAGGACTCAGTCTAGCGCTTGCGGCCGACGTTCGCCTCGTCGCCCGTTCGACGAAGTTCAGCTCGGCGTTCATCAAGATCGGCCTCGTCGCAGACGCCGGTGGGCCATATCATTTGCGTCGTTTGATGCGCCAAGACGTCGCGCTCGATTGGATGTGGAGCGGCAGCACGATCGACGCCGAACAAGCTGAGGCGTTCGGTCTCGTCACTGAACTGATCGAGGATGAGGCGTATCTTGCCCGTCTCACGGCCTACGCCGAGACGCTCGCGGCAAAATCACCGACGGCCGTACAAGGGATGAAGGCGCTCCTTCGCGAGTCATCGTTTGAAGACGGGCTCGCGCAAGAGATCCACTGGCAACGGGAATGCGGCAAGACCGAGGTGCATCAACGGGCGATGCAAGCATTTTTAAGTAAAAAATAAGGGAAGCGGTCGTGTTGACCGCTTCCCTTATTCGTTCAAGAGGATGGTTTGGCTTCGAACTGGAAGCCTTTTTGTTGCCACTTGCCGTACTTCCACCGTCGGAAAGCGAAGAAGCCGCGGAACCACTCGTCGAGCGAGAACGCAAGCCAAATCCCGAGCACACCGAGTCCGAAATGAATCCCGAACAAGTAACTGAAGACGACGGCGACGCCCCACATCGAGGCGACCCCAATCATGACCGGGAAGCGGACGTCTCCGACCGACTTGAGTGACCCCATCAGAACGATGTTCATGGCGCGACCCGGCTCAAGAATGAGCGTCGCCCATAGGATCGGGATACCGACGGCGATGATGTCCGGGTTCGACGTGAACAAGCCGAGCAAGGATTTCCCGAACACGGCGAGGCCGAGCGAGGCGACGAGCGAAGAGAACATGGCAATCTTCAACGTCCGGACTGCCCGGGTATACGCCTCCTTGAACCGCTTCCCGCCGACGTCGCGGGCAATCAATAGCTGTGTCCCTTGGGCGATGGCGACCGTGAACAAAAATGCGAGCATCGATAAGTTCATCACGTAGACGCGAGCGGCGAGCGAGGCGTCACCCATCGTCGCGATGAAGCCGGTGATGACAATTTGTGAAAACTGGTACGACAAGTTCTCTCCTGCCGAAGGAACACCGATTTGTAAGAGTGCTTGAATATCATCGCGTTTTGGACGAATCAACTCTTTGAGCGGGAACCGCATCATGAGGCGGCGTTTGACGATCCAAAACAACAATATCATGGCCGACAAACGAGCGATGACGATGGCCCAGGCGACACCGGCGACACCCGTCACTGGGAGACCGAACCAGCCTGTCACGGCGAGCATGGCTCCTGCTGCCGTGATGACATCGATCAAAAGCGTCGCGAGCATGGCATGTTTCGTCATGCCGTGGCTGCGCAACACCGCGCTGAGCGCCATGATGAGCGCTTCGGTGAAGAGCGATAAGCCGACGATTTGTAAGAACAGCAGACCGTAACCGAACAGCTCATCCGACAGACCGAACAAGCGAAGGAACGTCTCGCCGAACAAGAAGACGACGACGACCATGACGACGCCGAGCCACATGTTCAAGCTGACGGCAGAGCGGGCAAAGTCCCGGCTCTTCTTCATCCGACCGGCACCGATCGCCTGACCGATCAAGATCGTCGCGCCGACGGAGGTGACGCTGAAGACGATTAAGAAGACGTTCAACAATTGGTTGGCGACGCCGACCGCTGAAGCGGCGGCATCGGAATACTGGGCGAGCATGAGCGTGGCGATGATCCCGGTCCCCATGTGGAGCGCGAGCTCGATGAAGATCGGCCACGAGATTTTAAATAGGCTGAGCTGTTCGGTGTTTTTGGTTGGCATGAATGTTCCCCTTTTGTTCAAAAATTCTTTATATGAAATATTTATCTTTTAAAAATTACAATGGTCATGTTACTCCTTTTGAAATGAAAAAGAAAGGGGGTTTGCCAAATTATTTTCAACAAAAAAAACCACCCAAGCAAATGGGTGGTTAAACGCCGTCATTTCAGTTTTAAAATGGAAGCACTATACGGTGCGAGTTCGATTTCAAGTGAGTCTACGTCCCGGTCGTTCAGTAAATCGTGGGCACCACCTGTATGCCAGAGCGGGTTGAGCGTAGACACCGTATCTGAGTTATTGAAGTAGATCAAATACGTCTCGTCTTTCGAGCTCCGTTCGACGATGAGGGCGTTGTCTTCATCGTCGACGAGGTTGAACCGGTACGATCCGCCGTTCGCGAGCACCGGGTGATCTTTGCGGAGCTGGATCAACTTCTGGACGAAGCGGAACAAGTTACGGTCTTCCTCGGCCTCGTCCCACGGCATGCAGCGTCGGCAGCCCGGATCTTGCTCGCCTTCGAGCCCGATCTCATCACCATAGTAAATACATGGGCTACCCGTATACGTGAGCATCGAAGTCATGAGGAGTTTGAACTTCCCTTTATGCCCTTTTGCCCGAGTGAGGGCCCGTGGGGTGTCATGAGAGTCGATCAAGTTGAACGTCACTTCGTTCACGTTCATCGTGTTCATCATCTCGACACGCGTCAACTCGTCCCGGAACTGTGACGCCGTCGTCCGATCGAGCGCGAAGTAGTTTAAGCTCGCGTTCGTGAACGGATAGTTCATGACCGCATCGAACTGGTCGCCTTGAAGCCACGGTTGGGCATCGTGCCAAATCTCACCGAGGATGTACGCTTCGGGGTTCGCTTCTTTTACAGTGCGACGGAAGTCACGCCAGAACGCGTGGTCGACCTCGTTCGCGACGTCTAAGCGCCAACCATCGATGCCGAACTCTTCGACCCAATAACGGGCCACATCTAATAGATAAGCTTTCAACGCCGGGTGTTCGGTGTTGATCTTCGGCATGTTCTTCTCGAAAGCGAACGTATCGTAGTTCGGCTTCGGTGCCGTCTCGATCGGGAAGTCGCGGAGATAGAACCAGTCGCGATACTCGGAATGCGGCCCGTTTTCGACGACGTCTAAGAACCAAGGATGGTTGTAGCCGACGTGATTGAACACCGCATCGAGCATGACTTTGATCCCGTTCTCATGAAGCAAGTCGACCAATTGTTTGAACTGCTCTTTCGTCCCGAACTGTGGGTCGATTTCCATATAATCGAGCGTGTCGTATTTATGGTTCGTCGTCGCTTTGAAGATCGGGCAGAAGTAAATGCCGGTGATCCCGAGTTCGACGATGTGGTCCATATGATCGATGATGCCTTGGAAGTCGCCACCGAAGAAGTTTGTGATCGTTGGCTCAGTGCTGTTCCAGGCGAGCGTCCCTTCAGGATCGAGTGACGCGTCTCCGTTCGCGAACCGGTCCGGGAAGATTTGATACCAGACCGTGTCCTTGACCCATGACGGGGCGTGGAAGATGTCGATCGGGTTGATGAACGGGACACAGAAGTAATAACCCGTATCGTCGAGCGGTTTATCTTCGAACCAGCCTTTTTCCGTATAGACGGCCGTCTCGTTGCCGTCATGGAGCCGGAACCCGTAACGGAGGCGACGGAACGGCGGCTTGATCGCGATGAACCAGTAGTCGTACTGGTCGTCGTGGCCGATTTGTTCCATTGGTGTCTCGAACGTGCGCCAGTAGCTCGGCTTGTCCGGGTCAAAGTTCCACATCGCCGGGTCTTCTGAATGCCAGTCGTATGGGTCGTTCCAAATTAAGTCAACAGATTGGATATCATTTCTTTTCGTATGAAACCGAATATGGATCGTTTCCCGGTCGTACTTATAAACGAAAGGGGACATGGCGCGATGATAAATAGCTTCTTTGATCAAGTGAAATCGTTCCTTTCTCGATTGGGGTTGTAACCATTTTACACTGTCTGTTCCGAAAAGAAATGACAGTTGCGAAAACGTTTGCTCAAGCAAAGGGTAATAAAGCGTTTTCATTTTGTCAATCACTGTTCATAACAATTATTGAACAATTGAACGTAGAAACGTTGAAAAAGAGATAAATGGGATACCTACAAGAAAAAATCGTAAAAAAAAGTCTTGTAAAACGCTTACACAACTGTATAATAAAAATTGAGGTGAGGATGCAAACGTTTTCACTGAGCGGCTGATTTCGTAGCGGAGTTGATTAAAATCAGTCGTTCAGTACGTGTGCGCAAATCTGACCATACTAATTTCCTTGGGGAGGTTTTTCATCATGAAGATAAAAAAAATGGTAGCAGGACTTTCAACGGCAGTATTAGCTTTCGGTGCACTTGCTGCATGTGGCGGCGGTACGGATAACGGTTCTACTAACGAAGGCGGTTCTACTAGCGAGAACAAGCCAGAAAAAATCGTAATTTGGGAAGATATTGAAAAGTCGGAAACGACGAAAGAAGTTGCGAAAGCGTTTGAAGAAGAACACGGCGTCGCAGTAGAAGTCGTCGAAGTTCAAATGACGGACCAAAAAGACAAGTTGGCGCTTGACGGCCCGGCTGGTAAAGGTCCAGATATCGTTCTCGTACCGCACGACCAAATCGGCACGATCGCTGACCAAGGTCACTTGGCACCGCTCGCTGACGAAGGCGCGCTCGAAGCGTTCACAGATGCTTCGAAATCGGCTGTCATGTTCGACGGACAAGCTTACGGCTATCCTAAATCAGTTGAAACACCAGTCCTCATGTACAACAAGGATTTGGTTTCAGAAGCTCCTGCTTCAATGGACGACCTTTACAAGTTGTCTACAGATCTTAAAGACAAAGGCGAGTACGGCTTCCTCGGTCTTTGGGATAACTTCTACTTCGCTCACGGTGTAATTGCAGGCTTCGGCGGTTACGTCTTCAAAGAAGACGGCGGCGCGCTCGACCCAACCGACATCGGCTTGAACAACGAAGGCGCAGTCAAAGGATTCGACTACATCGGCAAATGGTACCAAGAAGGCCTCTTCCCTAAAGGATTGGTCGGCGAGTCTGGCGGCCAAGCGATGGACCAACTCTTCACTGAGAAGAAAGCACACACAGTTATGAACGGACCTTGGGCTGTTGCTGGTTACCAAGATGCTGGCGTCAACCTCGGAGCGGCGGCAATGCCAACACTTCCGAACGGTGAGCCAATCAAGACGTTCATGGGTGTGAAAACATATGCACTCTCTGCGTACACTGAGAACCAAGAGTGGGCTGAAATGTTCCTCGCAGAACTTACAAACGAAGAGAACGCATTGAAAATGTTTGAAGCATACAACGAAATCCCACCGGTAGCAGCACTCGAGTCGAATGAGACAATCACATCGAACGAAGTTGCGAAAGCGGTATTCGATCAAGCGACAAATGCAATCCCAATGCCGAACATTCCTGAAATGGGACAAGTTTGGGAGCCAATGGCACAAGCGCTTCAGCTCGTAGCGACTGGCAAGCAAGATGCACAAAAATCAGCTGACGAGGCTGTTAAAGTCATCGAGCAACAAATCCAAGCAAACAACCAATAAGGATGTGAAATGACGGGGTACGCCACATGGCGTTCCCCCTCATTTTCTGAAATTGAGCAAACGCTTGCTCGATTGATTTGCTCAAATTGAAAGGAGAAATTGAGGATGGCTTCAATTCCGAACCCAAAAACACCGGAACAACGACCGGACAAACCGACCAACCATGCTCGGAACGCCGCATTACTCTCGATCATTCCGGGAGTGGGGCAGTTCTATAACAACCAACGTGCGAAGGCGATCGCGTTCTTTATCGTCATCATGTCTTATTTTGCAGTAAACTACGATCTGTTTTTCAAAGGGGCGGGCGCCGGACCTGGTGACCGTGGTGGCCTTTGGGGATTGATCACGCTTGGCGAAGTAGCGGGACCTCGTAACGACCACTCCATCTTCTTGATGGTAGAAGGTATTGTCGCAATAATCTTACTGTTCTTCGGTATCGCGTTCTACATTTGGAACATTCGTGACGCTTACCGAGTCGGTCGCATTCGTGATCAGCACCTAAACGTGCCAACGTTCCAAGTGCAACTTCGCAACTTGCGTGACCATGGATTCCCATACTTGATGTTGATCCCGTCGCTCATCTTGCTCGTCTTCACAGTCGTGTTGCCGCTGATCTTTACGTTCTTGATCGCATTCACGAACTATCGTTACAACAACGCGCCACCGGCAAAACTCGTCGAGTGGATCGGGTTCGAAAACTTTACGCGCATCTTTGAAATCGACATTTGGCGCGACACGTTCGTCGGCGTTCTCGGTTGGACGCTCGTCTGGACGGTCGCTTCAACGGTCGGTGTCATCGCGATCGGGATTTTCCTTGCCGTTCTGTTGAACCAAGAAGGACTTCGGTTCCGTCGCTTGTTCCGTTCAATCTTGATCTTGTCATGGGCCGTACCAGCGTTCATCACGATCTTGATTTTCCGCTCGATGTTCAATGAGTCGTTCGGTGTGTTCAATACGACAATCCTGCCGGCCTTTGGTCTCGATCCGATTAACTGGATGACCGACCCGACAGCGACACGTAGTGCGCTCATCTTGATTCAATGGTGGCTCGGTTTCCCGTTCATCATGACGCTCATGACCGGTGTCTTGCAGTCGATCCCGGGTGACTTGTATGAAGCTGCGACGATTGACGGCGCGAACATCTTTGATAAGTTCCGTCTGATCACATTGCCGATGCTCTTGTTCGCAACAGCACCGATTCTCATCACGCAGTTCACGTTCAACTTTAACAACTTTAACATCATCTATCTCTTCAACGGTGGTGGGCCGGCTGTCCCAGGACAAACTGCCGGTGGTACCGACATCTTGATTTCATGGATTTACAAATTGTCGCTCGGGGCCAACCCGCAATACGGACTTGCGGCTGCGATCACGCTCATCTTGTCATTCTTCATCATGACTCTAGCCGTCATCCAGTTCCGTCGGACAAAATCTTTCAAAGACGAGGATATGATCTGATATGAAAAAACAAAAACGAATCAATTTGGCGTTCTCTTATGTCATCTTGACGCTTGCGTCGATCATTATTCTCTATCCGATGCTGTGGGTAATGGGAACGTCATTTAACCCGGGTCGTACGATCACGTCGACGATCATTCCGTCAAACCCGACGCTCATTCACTACAAAAACTTGTTTGACCTAACAATTTCGGATTATAGTTTATGGTATGTGAATACGTTGAAGATCGCGTTCATCACGATGGCGCTCGCCGTCATCTTAGTAACGATTACTGGTTATGTGTTCTCGCGTTACCGTTTCGTCGGACGGAAGAACTCGCTCATCTTGTTCCTCGTCTTGCAGATGGTCCCGCAATTCGTTGCCATCATCGCGATTTTTGTGTTACTCAACATGCTCGGCCTTCTTGATACGCATACAGCGCTGATTCTGCTGTACGCCGGTGGGGCGATTCCGATGAACACGTACCTGGCGAAAGGTTACTTCGATACGATTCCGAAAGAGCTCGATGAGGCTGCTCGGATGGATGGTGCCGGTCACCTTCGTATCTTCTGGCAAATCATTTTGCCGCTCGCGAAGCCAATTGTCGCAACGATCGCCTTGTTCAACTTTATGGGCCCGTTCAACGACTTCATCTTGGCATCGCTCGTCCTGCGTACACCTGAGAAGCAGACGCTAGCGGTTGGACTTTACAATATGATCTCGCGACAATTCGACAACAACTTCACGTTGTTCGCGGCAGGCGCCGTCCTTTCGGCCCTCCCGATCGTCCTCTTGTTCTTCATATTCCAACGTTACTTCGTCTCCGGTCTCACTGCGGGTGGTACGAAAGGTTAATACTCAAAAAGGGGGAAGCGATATGAGGCGAGGCGTCGTGCTCGTTCTCCTGTCGCTTCTTTTGTTTCCTACAATCGTCGGAGCGAAAGAAGCAGCAACATGGGAACAAGAACGCATGTACTTTATTATGGTCGACCGGTTCGTTGACGGGAATCCTGACAACAACGACCAAGTCGACAAGGATGATCCAAAAGCGTTTCACGGAGGCGACATTCGAGGTGTGATCGAAAAACTCGACTACATCGAATCGCTCGGATTTACGTCGATTTGGTTGACGCCTGTGTTTCAGAACATGCCGGACGGTTACCACGGCTACTGGATCAAAGATTTTTATGACATCGATCCCCAGTTCGGGACGAAAGAAGATTTGCAAGAACTCGTCGATGAGGCGCATAAGCGCGATATGAAAGTCATTCTTGACTTCGTCGTCAACCATGTCGGTCCGAAACATCCGTGGGTCGAGGAACGACCGGACTGGTTCCATGACGAGTTGCCGATCGTGCTCTGGCAAGACCAAGAGCAAGTCGAGACGCACTGGTTGTTCGACTTGCCGGACTTTAAAACGGAAGACCCTGAAGTGAAAGACTATTTGATCGACGCCGCTACTTATTGGATTGAAGAGACCGGCATCGATGGCTATCGTCTCGATACGGTCCGCCACGTCGATAAGCCGTTTTGGGAAGACTTCGTCGAAGCGGTGCGGGCGGTCGACCCTGACTTTTACTTGTTGGCCGAAGTGTTCGACCCGAATCCACAATACGTCGCCGAGTACGACAATTTAGGATTTAACAGTGTCACAAACTTTACGTTCTATGATCGCGTCTCGAAGACGATGACGCAAAAGCACGCCAACGTCGACGAAATCGACGTGGCGGCAAGCTACGCCGAGACGTTTTTCAACGATCCGAACCAAATGGCGACGTTCCTGGACAACCATGATGTCGAGCGGTTCATGCACGTCGCTGGACTCGGGGGAGCCGAGTCGGCAGAGCGGCGACTTCGCCTAGCGCTGTTCGCGCTCTATGCGTCGCCTGGTATGCCGATTTTATTCCAAGGGACAGAAAATGCACAAACCGGTGGGGCCGATCCGGCCAACCGGGTGATGACGGATTTCCCAGGGAATGAAGAGTTACATGAGTACGTCGCGACGATGAACCGGATGCGGGAAGACTATCCCGTCTTCGCCACTGGAGAGCAACGGATGATTGCCTCGAAAGACGGCATGGCCGTGTTCGAGCGTCGCGACGGCGATGAGGTCGCCTTGTACGCCATCAATATGAACGATGAGGATACAGAGATTGAATTCGAGGTAAGCGAAGTCGGTGAAGATCAACGGCTCCGCGGTCTCTTGTTCTCACAACTTGTCACGGAAAAACGTGGCACGTTCACTATCAAGCTCGCTGGCGAAAGCGCCAACGCCTATGTCGTCGAAGAATCGGAAGTGAACATGTGGACGCTTGGTCTGCTCGTCGTCGCGATTCCGCTGTTCTTGACGGGTCTGGTCATGTGGAAGCGACGCCGCGGCGCGAACTGAATACCCTGTCGCAGGGAACAATGAATTAACGGAAGCAAGGGGGAGCATCATGCAAATCACGATCAAAGATGTCGCCAAACACGCCAACGTCGCACCGTCGACAGTGTCACGCGTCATCGCCAACAGTCCGCGAATTAGCCAGAAAACGAAAGAACGTGTTCGTAGTTCGATGGAAGAACTCGGGTACCATCCGAACATCCATGCAAGAAGTCTCGCCAACCGCTCGACACAATCGATTGGTCTTGTCATGCCGAGCGCGGCGACGAAAATACTCCAAAATCCGTTCTTCCCGGAAGTGTTGCGCGGAATCAGTACGAAAGCCCATCAAAACGGTTATTCGTTGTATATGACGACCGGTGTGACCGAAGAAGAAGTGCTGTCGGGTGTCATCGAGATGGTCCAAGGTCGCCGGGTCGACGGTGTCATCGTCTTGTACTCACGCGAAGACGATAAAGTCGTCCAATATTTGCGGCAGACGAAGTTCCCGTTCGTCGTCGTCGGGAAGCCGTTCGGGGACGCCTCGTCAATCACGTACGTCGATACGGACAACTACTTAGCTGGTCGTGAAGTGACGAAGCACTTGTACAACCTCGGTCACCGCCGCATCGCCTTCATTGGCGGATCGGATAAATTGGCTGTCACGCAAGACCGTCGCAACGGGTACGCGACGGCGCTTATGGAAGCCGGGATCCCGGTACGGGAAGACTACATCGCCCGTGCCGAGTTCATGACGAAAGGTGGCGCCAAAGCGGTCCGGGAACTGCTTCATGTCGATGAGCCACCGACGGCTGTCGTCGTCAGTGATGATATGATGGCGCTCGGTGTCATCAGCACGCTCAGTGAGATGGGTCTGAAAATCCCTGAAGACGTCGCTGTCGTCAGTTTCAACAACGTCTATATCGCTGAGCATTCGAATCCGCCGCTCACTTCAGTCGAAATCAACATCTTCGGTCTCGGTTTCGAGGCGACGAACTGCCTGATCGAACAAATCGGCGATAGTGCACCACCGTACGGGAAACGTGTCATCGTCCCGCACTATTTAGTCGTCCGCCAGTCGTGTGGTCAAAAAAAGAATAGCCATGCGGCTGAATGAGTTGAAACCTTCCGTTTTCGTGCGGAAGGTTTTTTGTGCGGATTCTAACGCATACAAAGAAAGAACGTTCAATCCGACAAAAGTCCTGGCGTTACAAACAGATTACAGTTGTGAAAGAAATGGTTGAAAAAACAGGACGAGGGAACACTTATACTACCGGCAAAATAGCAAATCACGACAGAGCAGTCCGGCCAATAACCAAAAAAATATAGAATTTGAAAGGGAGATACAATCATGGATAACAAACGTTATGTAGGGACTTACTATCAAGAAGCAGAGCTTGTCTCGAAAATTGATGAACTTCGCGCGGCGGGACACCGCGAGGACGACCTGTACGTTGTTGTAAAAGATAAATCGAACCTTTCGATGGTTCGCGGCGAAACGGATGCAGAAGTAAAAGAAACGAAAGCATCGTGGCTCGATCGCTTCTTCGGAGTCGCAGACGGCGGCGATGAAGTGCGCCATACGTTTGATAAACTCGGCTTCTCAGAAGAGGAGACGGCACGCCACCATCAAGATATCGAAAAAGGCGGCTTCGTCTTGTTATTAGATACAGACGACGGCGTCTTGGACAACGGTCGCAACGACACGTTCGAAGGCGGTCGCACGTCAGCGGGCTATGGTTCTGAAGGGAACGAGGCTGGAAACATGACGTCGCGTGATCATGACCTCGGGACGACAGGTGCCGGACTTGGCGCAACGGGCGCGGGAGTCGGAGCGGACCGTCACCATGACATGGACGAGGACATTCGCAACCGTACCGACTTGACGGACGAGCAAAAGCTTGAGCTTCACGAAGAGCGCCTCCAAATCAATAAAGAGCGCGTTCAGACCGGTGAAGTCCGAGTCGAAAAAGAAGTCGTCGAGCACGAAGAACGGGTCGATGTCGAAGTCGAGCATGACGAAGTGCACGTCGAACGACGTCAAGTCGACGGGGACCGTGAAGCGACGGGCCATTCGTTCGATGCGACGACAGATCGCGACGAGATTCGTGTGCCAGTCACAGAAGAACGCGTCGATGTCACGAAGAAAGACGTCGTGGCCGAAGAGATTGTCGTCGGCACAGACAAAGTGAAAGATACAGAGACGGTACGCGAGACGCTTCGTAAAGAAGAAGCCCATATCGAAGGCGAAAACAGCCATCAAAAACATGACGCTGACCATAAGCGCCGTGATGAGCGCGACCGGATCTAATTGGATGACCAAGCACCTCGACAAGGATGGCTCTCTCTGAGGGACCATCCTTTTTTTCGCCAATTCATCTTACAGGAGGAACGAATGTTATGAAACATGCCATCATCTCTGAAGTATTTGACCAACCCGAGGTGTTGCTCAAGCGGACGATCGATTTGAAGCAAGAAGGATATAAAGAAGAAGACATGTACGTCTTCGTCAAACGGACTGAAACGGCTGACGCCATCCGACGCCATTCAAAACTATACGTACTAGTCGCGGATGAGCCGGATACGGTGGCGTCTCTCGTCACGTCAAGCGAACGGCCAATCGAGCGCTGGCTCGGCAGTATGCGGTTGACGCGCGAGCAGCAGGAACGATTCGTGGGTGAAGTCGAGCAAGGACGGTTGTTCCTTTACGTCGACGCGGATCAAAACGAGGAGATGGCGGACATTAAACGATTGCCGCGCGCTTCTTCCAAGGAGCATGAAGAACAGACGCTTGAACTCCACGAGGAGCGACTCGCGGTTGAAAAAGAAACGGTGCAGACGGGGGAACTCGTCATCGACAAGCATGTAACCGAGACTGAACAGACGATTGAAGTACCGGTTCGGAGGGAACACCTACATGTAGAGCGCCTTGCTGGTTCTGAAAATGTGATTGAAGACTACGACTTCGACAAACCTGGCATCCGGACGATCGACGAAGGGGACCAACTACGTATCCAAGTCATCGAAGAGCGCGCCTTCATCGTCAAGCGTCCAGTCGTCGTCGAAGAGATCATCGTCCGCAAGCAAGTGGATGAAGATACGAAGACGGTCACCGAGACGCTCCGTAAAGAAGAGATTGATATTAGGCAAGTGGGACAAGGCAAGATCACGATCGAGGACAATCCAACACCTAGAAAGGATGATAAATGATGAGTAACAAACGATTTGTTGATACGTACAAAGACGAGGCGGCACTCGTCTCAAAGATTGATCAACTGAGCCAAGACGGGTACGACGAGAAAGACCTTTACGTCGTCGCGAGAGACGAGGATAACGTCTCGCTCGTCAAACGGAACACTGACGCGAAAGTCGAGGAAGCGAACGCTTCTTGGATGCAGAAGTTCGCGGGCGTCGCCGAAGGAGAGCAGGAAGTGAAACGGGCACTCCTCGATCTCGGTTTGGCCGATGATGACGTCAACAAAGCGTACGGGGACATTATGGACGGTGGGTATGCCCTCATTCTCGATGAGCCCGATACCGGATTCAACGATGGCGACAACCCGGCCTTTGAAGGTCATGAAGCGAACGCCGCCTTCGGTCGTGATTCAGACGTGTGATACAGACGTACCTACTCTGGCCCAATGAGGCAGGGTAGGTTTTTTTCGTTCCAAAAGTGACAAAAAAAGAATGAAAAACTTTTATGCAAACGATTGCATTCTCGGTGTAGTCGTGTAAAATGAGAGGTGAGATTAAAAATACAGCGCTTTCATAGACAAGCGGTTGCACGATTCGGTTGTCTACTGACAAGTAGCCTTGTAGAGAAAAAGGAGTGGCAGACAGATGAAACGATTGTTTGCAGTCGACGAATGGAAAGTAACGGAAGAAGGGCTTCACCCGAACGAGAACCGTCTCGCAGAATCGATCACCTCGCTCGGTAACGGGCACATGGGGATGCGCGGGAACTTTGAAGAAGATTATTCAAACGATACGCACCAAGGATTTTACGTGGCGGGCGTCTACTATCCTGACAAGACGCGTGTCGGTTGGTGGAAAAATGGATATCCGGAATACTTTGCCAAAGTATTGAACGCGACGAACGTGGCCGGCCTGCGTGTCGCCATCAACGGGACGCCTGTCGACTTGGCGAAGTGGGAAGTCAAAGGCTTCACACGCGAACTCGATATGCAGCGCGGTGTCCTCACGCGGACGTTCACGCTCGTGAACGGATCCGAGGAGACGAACGTCGAAGTCGTTCGCTTCTTCTCGATCGTCGACAAAGAGATTTTGGCGATTCGCTACAACGTCACCCCGGTGAACTATGAAGCGAAAATCGAATTCACTCCTTATCTAGACGGGGACGTCGTCAACGAAGACTCGAACTACGATGAGAAATTCTGGTTGCCGGTCGAACACGGCGTCGAAGAACGGTTCGGTTTCGTCACGACAAAAACGAAGAAACTTGATTGGCACGTCACGGCGTCGATGATCGCCGACGTCGAAGACGCACGCTGTGAAGTGCTCGATGCGACCGACCTCTACGTCGCGAACCGCTTCACGGTCAAAGCGGCAGCGGGTGAGATGGCAACGGCGTACAAGTACGTCTCGGTCGTCACGAACCGTGACCATGAAATTGACAATTTGCAAGGAGTCGGCATGCAGCGCGTTGAAGCCGCGTTCGAGAAAGGGTTCGAGACGCTCTTGGCGGAACAGACGGAAGCTTGGCTCGCCCGTTGGGAAAACGCGGACGTCCGCATCGACGGCGACGCGGAAGCGCAACAAGGCATCCGTTTCAACATCTTCAACATGTATCAAACGTATACGGGCGAAGACTCACGTCTCAACATCGGACCGAAAGGGTTCACGGGCGAGAAGTACGGTGGCGCCACGTATTGGGACACGGAAGCGTATTGCCTCCACTTCTACTTGGCGACGACGAAGCCGGAAGTGTCGTGGAACTTGCTCAAATATCGTCATAATCAATTGCCGCAAGCGAAAGAGAACTCGGTCAAAAACGTCGGGATGAAGGGCGCCTTGTATCCGATGGTGACGATGAACGGGGAAGAGTGCCACAACGAGTGGGAGATCACCCATGAAGAGATTCACCGGAACGGTGCGATTGCCCATGCGATCTTCAACTACACGAACTTCACGGGCGACAAGTCGTACCTAGGTCAATACGGACTTGAAGTATTGGTCGAGATCTCGCGTTACTGGGCTAGCCGCGTCAACTTTGTACCACACAAAGACGTGTACATGATCCTAGGCGTCACAGGTCCGAACGAATACGACAACAACGTCAACAACAATTGGTACACGAACTTGATCGCCGCTTGGACGCTCGAGTACACGCAAGAAGTGTACAACTACTTGAAAGAAGCAGAACCGGCACGACTCGACGAGTTGACAGCAACGCTCAACTTGACGGATGCGGAACTCGCTAAGTGGGCTGATATCCAAACGAAGATGTACTATCCGAAAGACGACCTCGTCCCGGACGTGTTCATGCAGCAAGACGGGTTCATGGATAAAGAGCAGATCTTAGTGAAAGACCTCGATCCGAAACACTTGCCACTTAACCAAAATTGGTCGTGGGACCGCATCCTCCGCTCGAACTTTATCAAGCAGGCGGACGTGCTCCAAGGCCTGTACACGTTCAGCGACCGCTTCACGCTCGAACAAAAACGTGCGAACTTCGACTTCTATGAGCCGCGTACGGTGCATGAGTCGAGCTTGTCGCCTTGTGTCTACTCGATCGTGGCAGCTGAAGTCGGTTATGAAGACAAAGCGGTCGAGCTGTACCAACGCTCAGCCCGACTCGATCTTGATAACTACAACAACGATACAGAAGACGGTCTTCACATCACATCGATGGTCGGTTCGTGGATGGCGATCGTCCACGGCTTCGCTGGGATGCGCGCCCTCGAGACCGAACTCACGTTCAGCCCGATGATCCCGAAAGATTGGGACGGTTACTCGTTCAACGTGCTCTGGCGCGGCCATCACTTGACGGTCACATCGACGCGTGAACAAGTGACGATCAAACAGACAAATGGAACGGACGTTACGATTCGTGTGTACGGAAACGCGGTAACGGTTCCGGCGAATGATTCAGTGACGATCGAGACAGTGAAAGCGTGACCAAACGTATCAGGGCAGCAAGTCGGCTTCGGCCGGCTTGCTTTTTTGTGATACAGGCGGGCACATCCCATTATTTTTGTTGTAGGCATGGCTTTGAATGTATGTTATCTTGATGCTTAGCTAATTTTGAAAGGGGAGACAGAACTTGACGGAATCCGTTAAAGAACACGCGCGCATCGGGATCGTTTCGATCATCGGGGGAGTGTTCGTCGCATTATCGATGACATTATTCTTAATCCCAGCGGGGGTTTACTCGACTGGGTTTACGGGCTTGGCCCAAATTTTCACGACCTTATTTGCCGGTACGCCGTTTGAGCTCGGTGAAGGCATTTGGTTCTTCATCTTGAACGTACCGCTTTTAGTCGTCAGTTATTTTATGCTCGGAAAGAACATGATGATCCATACGTTGATCAGCGTTGCCTCGGTCACCTTGTTCATTCGCGTGCTTCCGCAATCGCAGCTCCTCTCGGACGATCCACTGTTGAACGCCGTCTTCGGCGGGGTATTGCTCGCCATCGGGTCAGGCATCACGATTCGGTTCGGTGCCTCGACCGGAGGGTTTGATATCGTCGCCCTCATCCTAGCGAAGTTCACGAACAACTCGGTCGGCGTCTACTTGTTCCTCATGAACATGATGATCGCGCTTTGGGCCGGTGCTTTGTTCGGATGGCCGACGGCGCTGTATACGATCGTCTTCTTGTACGTGACGTCGAAAGTCATCGATGAGATTTACACGAATACACAGCGTCAGACGCTCTTCATCGTCACGAATCATCCAGACGAAGTGACGCAAGAGTTGCACCAACACGTGTTCCGCGGCATCACGCTCATGCCAGCGATCGGTACGTACTCGAAAGTCGAGAAAGCGACGCTCATGATGGTCGCCCAACGCCACGAAGTGCGTGAGATTACCCGTATCTGTAAAGATGCCGATTCACACGTCTTTATTAACGTCGTTCCGACGGAAGATGTTGAAGGGGCGTTCCGACGCTGACAGGAAGTCAAGAAAACCCGCTGAACGGTTTCAGCGGGTTTTTGTTATGACTTGATGCCAAATTTTTCTTCGAGGTAGATGGCGATGCCGTCATCCATGTTCGAAGCGGTCACTTCGTTGGCGACGACTTTGAGCTGGCTGATGGCGTTGCCCATCGCGACGCCCGTGCCGACGTAGTCGAGCATCTCGAGGTCGTTCTCTTCATCGCCGAAAGCGATGATGTTCTGACGGCTAATGTTCAAGTGCTTCGATACTTCGCGAAGGCCGAGCGCCTTCGATGTATTTTGGCTCATGACTTCGATCATGTGCTCGGGCATGCGCCATTGACGGTTCAAGACGGCTTCGGCGTGCACTTTGTTCAAGCTGGCCCGGACGTTGTCGACGTGTTCTTTCGTCGCGTGGATCAAAAGCGACGTCGGCTCGTCTTGCAAGTGCTTGAGCAAGTCACCAGATGTGACGCTGAGTGCCCGTTCGGCGTAGGGACCGTAAAATTCTTGCGGATCTTTATGGAAATAGACGTGGTCGGTCACTTCGACGACGATGTTGTGTGCTTTCGTCTCCGATACTTCTTCGATGATGTCGTGTGCTGTTTTAAGTGGGATCGGACGGTGTGTGACCGCGTAGGACGTATCTTTCGGGTGATGGACGAGCGCTCCGTTGAAGTTGATCAAAGGCGTCGTCAAGCCGAGTTGTTCATAATACATGATCGAGTGACGATGGGGCCGTCCTGTTGCGATCATGACTTCATGGCCGGCATCACGAGCCGCTTGAAGAGCGCGGATGTTCCGCTCACTGATCGTCTTGTCATCTCGTAACAACGTACCGTCTAAATCGACTGCGATTAAATAACGTGACATAAGTCATCCTCTTTTCTACATTGTGTACTATTTCTCTGACCGTACCATATTTCACGTTTCGACGGAAAGAATATACAATCGAGGTCGCATATTGTACGGCAACAATGATATACTATTGCCGTATGGAATTTTATGAATCATCTGTGAGATGGAGGGGACTTTCGATGCGTTACTTAGTCACATTGTTCTGGGCGATCTTGCTTTCGAATACAGCAGTCTTTATCATTTCAGCTGTCGATGGCGTGACGTTCAATGCGGTGCTCGCAACAGCCTTTGGCGTGGTCATCACAATCTTTATCGCGCTCTTGGATACACTTAACCAAGACATGGGAATCAACGACGTCGCCCAAGAAAAGTAAGACGTCCACAACCAAACTGGCTCATATCCGAGTCAGTTCTTTTTATACACATTTAGGAGGGATCGACCATGAAAAACAGCGCCAAACGCGCCAACTTCATTACGTTCGCCATCATCGGTGCCATCATCGTGATCGGGATCGCGCTTTTATTCTTCTTGAATAATGCGAATGAAGAGACCGGCGTCAACGCCGTGTCAGCGGACGAGCTCGAACAGAAAATTGACGAAGAAGAAGAGGTCGTCGTTTACTTCTGGCAGACGGGTTGCGAATATTGTGATCAAGTCAAACCGTATGTCGAACCACTCATCGAGGAGTATGACGCGGTCTCGATCAACTTGGCCGATCATGACGTCTGGACGACTTATGGCATTAACGGAACACCAACGATGATTCGTTTTAAAGACGGTCAAGAAACGGGTCGTGTCGAAGGGGCCGTCTCGGAACAACAGTACGAAACGTTCTTTAAAAACGAGGAGGCCGCACAGTGATCAAAAGCCGCTTGTATCAGACGTTGTTTGAATTGAATGCGACACCGTTCATCGCCAAGCGGCTCCGTCAGTTCGCCGAATCGAAGGCGAGCCGCGCGTTCATCCCGTCGTTCGCGAAAACGTATCAAATCGATATCGCTGAAGCGGCAGAGCCGATCGACGCCTATCCGAGTCTGCACGCCTTTTTCACGCGCCACTTGAAAGACGGGGCGCGCCCGATCGATGCAAACACGGACACGGTCGTATCACCGTGCGACGGACAGCTGTCGATCGTGTCCGCCATAACAGACGAGAGTCGGTTTGAAGTAAAGGGGCAGTCGTATACGCTCGCCGAGATGCTCGGTTCACAGTCAGAGGCGAGACGGTATGCCGGCGGGACGGTTTGCGTGCTCTACTTGAGCCCGCGTGACTACCACCGTGTCCATGTCCCGCTCGCAGGCCGAGTGCTCAGCCATTACGAGCTCGGCGACCGTTCGGCGCCGGTGAATGAACTCGGTTTGACGGAGACGGTCCGCCCGTTGTCACGTAACTATCGCCGTGTCACACGCTTTGAGAGCGTGGCCGGACGTTACGAGCACATCATGGTCGGCGCTTTGAACGTCAATACAATCGAATGGACCCATGACGGCGAACGTGTCGATAAAGGGGCCGAGGTCGGTTACTTCTCGTTCGGCTCGACCGTTATCCTCTGTTTTGAGAAAGATCGTGTCGTCATCGACCCGGCGAAAATTGGTCCGGTCCGGCTCGGTGAAGTCATCGGTTCGATTCAATCGAACCGATGACTGATAAGTAAATAGACAACAATTTTCTGGCCGGTCAAACGAGACACTAGTCGTTTGGCCGGTTTTCGTATAACATAGAAGGGATATCAATACTTGTATAAGCTGTTGAATCGCTTTAGCTAATTGGAGGAATACAAACGTGTTTAATCGACTTTATCCGAAACAGTTCGTCGCGTCAGTATTTGACATCGACCTTGAAGACTTGAAAGACCGTGGTGTCCGCGTCATTTTGACGGACCTTGATAATACACTCGTGGCCTGGGACGTCCCGCACGCACCTGAGCTTCTTTTGCTATGGCTCGAGAAAGTGAAATCACATGGACTCGATGTCATCGTCGTCTCGAATAATAACGAGAACCGCGTGCGCACGTTTACGGAACCGCTCGGTCTTCATTATGTGGCGCGTGCGAAAAAACCGTTGCCGTCTGGGTTCAAGCAAGCACTTGCCAAGTACGGCTATTCAACCAAAGAAGCGATTTTCTTAGGCGATCAAATCTTCACTGACGTGCTCGGCGCCAATATGGCAGGCATTCACGTCGTTCACGTGCAGCCCGTCGTCAAGACGGACGGTCTCGTCACGAAGTTCAATCGCATGCTGGAGAAAGTCGTATTCGCGCATATGAAGCGTCGCGGGAAGTACGTGTTGATCACGAAAAAAGTGGAGGAAATCGCAGTCGATGCGAAGCGGGCCAAAGTGGCCGTCGCTGAAAAAATCGGCGAGGCGATGCACTCACGTTCAGAAGATTCACATAAAAAAGATAAATAAGGGCCTCGAACGCATAGGAAGAAGGAGGCTGTCTTGTACGGCGCGTAAGACGTCGGAATTAACGCTTCAGGAGTAGCGGCGAGGCGCTACGAAGAATGAAGAAGAGGAAACTTAAAGGACAGCACATACGAATATGGAAGAAACGAAACGTTATTGCGCCGGTTGCGGCGTTCTCATTCAAACAGAAGACCCGACAGCAGTCGGTTATGCACCAAAATCGGCACTTGATCGCGAGATCGTCATTTGCCAACGCTGCTTCAAATTGAAGCATTACAACCAGATCCAAGACGTCGAATTGACGGACGATGACTTCTTGCGCATCTTGAACGGGATCAGCGCCAAAGAAGCGCTCGTCATCAAAATCGTCGATATTTTTGATTTCAACGGAAGCTGGCTCCCGGGACTTCAACGTTCGGTCGGATCGAACGATGTCTTGTTAGTCGGGAACAAAGTCGATCTACTGCCGAAGTCGGTCAACCCGAACCGGATGGCGAACTGGATGAAGACCGAGGCGAAAGAACTTGGCTTGACGCCGGTCGATGTCCATTTGATCAGCGCTAAAAAAGGTCACGGCATCGACGAACTAGCAGAGAAGATCGAGTACTATCGCAAAGGGAAAGACGTCTACGTCGTCGGTTGTACGAACGTCGGGAAATCGACACTCATCAACCAAATCATCAAGCGCTTCGGTGCTGAAGATGAAGCGATCATCACCGTCAGTCATTTCCCGGGAACGACGCTCGACTTGATCGACGTCCCGCTCGACGATGATGCGAACCTGTACGATACGCCAGGGATCATCAACCGCCATCAAATGGCGCATTACGTCGACGCGCGCGATTTGAAGACGATCACACCTAAAAAAGAGATCAAGCCGCACGTGTTCCAATTGAACCCGCAGCAAACACTCTTCTTTGGTGGTCTGGCTCGTCTCGATTACCTGGAAGGCAATAAACGTTCATTCGTCGTCTACATGTCGAACGAGTTGAAGACACACCGGACGAAGCTCGACAAAGCAGATGAGCTTTATGAAAACCATATCGGCAAAATGCTTAACCCGCCGAACGAGAAGACGTTGCAATTGTTGCCGCCGCTCGTGCGTCATGAATTTAGTCTCCGTGACGGCGTCAAGACGGATATCGTCTTTAGCGGACTCGGTTGGGTCGCCATCCACGGAAAAGGTGGACGGATTGCCGCTTGGGCACCAAAAGGAGTCGTCGTCACATTACGCGAGGCGCTCGTATGAGACTGGCCGTCATCGGTCACCCAATCGCTCATTCGCTCTCTCCCTCCCTGCACGAGCAGTGGCTGAGAGCGTCTGGGCTTTTCGGGCGGTATGACGCGCTCGACGTCACAGCGGACGAGCTCGCCCCGTTGTTTCAGGCGATGCGGGACGGGGACTATGACGGGTTCAACGTCACGATCCCGTACAAGGAAGCGGTCATCCCGTTGTTAGACGACTTGGAGGACTCAGCCAAGTCGGCCGGTGCCGTCAACACCGTCTATAAGCGGGACGGACGTTTGATCGGCGCGAACACGGACGGCGTCGGTCTTGTGACCGCACTCGACCCGTACACCGACTGGTCTGGTCGTGTGCTCGTCATCGGGGCGGGTGGAGCGGCCCGCGGGATCATCAGCGCGTTGCCGACCCGAAACGTCACGGTCACGAACCGGACGATCGACCGGGCCGAGCGTCTCGCGAAGACGTTCGGCATCGAGTCACAACCGCTCGGTGATGTCGACGTCGCCCGCTACGACGTCATCATCCAAACGACATCGGTCGGCATGGATGGGGTACAATCACCGCTTCCGTTAAATGGATTACGACAAAACACCGTCATTTGTGATATCATATATCGTCCACTCGTCACACCGTTTTTAAGCGACGCCACAATCCGAGGCGGTAAAACCGTGAACGGGACTGCCATGTTCGTCGGGCAGGGAGCGTTGGCGTTCGAACGCTGGACAGGTGTGAAACCGGATCAAATTGTCGGAATGAAGTTAATTGAAAGCTTATTGGAGGAATAAAAATAATGTTATCAGGTAAACAGAAGCGATTTTTACGCGCCGAGGCACACAACCTCTCGGCCATCTACCAAGTCGGAAAAAACGGCGTCAGTGAAGCGATGTGCAAAGACATCGGCGATGCGCTCGAAAAGCGTGAACTGTTAAAAGTCCAAGTTCTTCAAAACTGTCTCGACACGCCGAAAGACGTGGCTGGAGAGTTGGCTGAAGGAACGAAGGCAGAAGTCGTTCAAGTCATTGGAAAAGTCATCGTCTTGTACAAACAGGCGAAAGAGAAAGAGAATCGCCAAATCAAGCTTCCATGAGTCGCATCGGGCTGATGGGAGGGACGTTCGACCCGCCGCATCTCGGTCATCTGTTGATCGCCGAGCAGGCGAGAGAACAACTCGAGCTCGACGAGGTCTGGTTCTTACCGGCAGCGATCCCGCCCCATAAGGCCGGGTTCAGCCGGGCGGACGACCGGATCGAGATGACGCGACGGGCCATCTCCGGTCACCCGGATTTCAAGCTCAACTTGATCGAGTTCGAACGAGCTGAACCGTCCTACACGGTCGAGACGATGAAACGGTTGCGGGAGCAGTATCCGGCTGACACGTTCTTCTTCCTGATCGGGGCCGATTCACTCGATGCGCTCGAGAAGTGGCACGATTATGAGACGCTGACTACGCTCGTGACGTTCGGTGCGGTCGCACGGCCCGGGAGTCGTTACCGGATCCCGAGCCGAGCTGACGTCCGTACGATCGACATGCCGCAGCTTGAGATTTCGTCGACCGACATTCGGGAACGTGCGAAGCGGAACAAGTCGATCACGTATCTCGTCCCATGTGAAGTCGAAACTTATATCAAGGAGCACGATTTGTATGACGTATGAACAGGCACAGGCATTGATTGAACGAACGTTGCCTGAGAAACGGTACATCCATACGCTCGGTGTCGTCGAGACGGCAGAACGTCTCGCCCGAACGTACGGAGAGGACGTAGACCAGGCCCGGCTCGCGGCAATGTTGCACGATTATGCGAAGTACCATGACCGTGACGAGATGCGTCAAATCGTCTTAGACGAGCATCTCGACCCGTTGTTGCTCGAGTTTGATGACGAACTGCTTCATGCGCCGGTCGGAGCGGTCTTGTTAGACCGCGCCTACGACCTCGACGCTGAAGTCATATCGGCCATCAAAAATCACACGACCGGCGAACCCGGCATGTCGCGCCTCGATCAAATTTTATTTGTCGCGGATGCGATTGAACCGAATCGTCGGTATCCCGGTGTCGACGTGTTGCGCGATTTGGCCGACGTTTCACTTGAAGCGGCCGTCGTCGCGACACTGCGCCATACGATTAACTATTTATTGAAGAAGTCGGTGCGGATTTTCCCGCAGACGATTACGACATATAACTATTATTTGAACACACCTTAGGAGGGTCTATATGACTGTAAAAGAAGAACTTGAATTGATTGTAAAAGCTGTTGACGATAAACGTGGGGAAGACATCGTCGTCCTCGACATGGAAGGTATCTCACCGATCGCCGATTATTTCGTCATCTGCCACGGTAACTCTGAGAAGCAAGTCGAAGCGATCGCACGTGAAATCAAAGACGTGGCGGGCGAGAACGATTTGCCGCTTAAAAAATTCGAAGGCATGGACTCGGCACGTTGGGTGCTCGCTGACCTCGAAAACGTCGTCGTCCACATCTTCCACCGTGACGACCGTGACTACTACAACCTCGAAAAATTATGGGCTGACGCGCCGCACGTCGACGTGGAAGTCGGCTAATGACGTACGAAGGGTTCGCCTACGTATACGATGAGTTGATGAAAGATGCCCCGTACGCGGATTGGGTCGCGTTCGTGCGGCGCCACGTCGCGGACGGTGCATCGCTTGCCGACGTCGGATGCGGGACGGGCTCAGCGACGATCCGGCTGGCCGAGCATTACGACACGATCGGTCTCGACTTATCCGAGTCAATGCTCGAAGTCGCCCAAGAGAAAGCGCTTGAAGCGGGCGTCACGCTCCCGCTCTGGCAACAAGACATGCGTGAGCTCGAACTGCCGGCTCCGGTCGATGCCGTGACGATCCTTTGTGACTCGCTTTGCTACCTTGCAGACGAGGCCGACGTCGTCGACACGTTCGAGGCGGTATATGAGCAGCTGAAGCCGGGCGGGACGTTCATCTTTGACGTCCATTCACCGAACAAGATGGAGACGCTCTTCAACCAGAAGACGTACGCGTCGAACGGGGAAGACTGTTCTTACATCTGGTTCGCTGACCCGGGCGAGAAGCCGCTCTCGGTCATCCACGATTTGACGTTTTTCGTCGCGCTCGAGGATGGCACGTATGAACGCGTCGAAGAGACGCACGAACAGCGGACGTATGAGCCAGGGCAGTATATGCAATGGCTCATCGGTGCCGGCTTCCACGTGAAATCGGTCACGGCCGACTTCACGGATCAAGCTCCGGGCCAAAACGCCGAACGAATTTTCTTCGTCGCCCAGAAATAAACGAGACCCTATCGCGTGAAGCGATGGGGTCTTTGTCATATGGAAATATGTACACAGTTGTTCGATTAGACACGGAAATGGGAATAAGTCCGTAGAGACATTTTACGGAAAGAAGGCACGTATCATGAAGCTGACACGAGGACGACTGTTAGAATTCGGATTCGTCTTGTTCATGGGGATTATTCTCATCACGTCCATCATTCAAGGAGCGTGGTTTAACGCGAGTGTCGCCGGGGCGGGCATCGTCTCGGGACTGATTCCGTTCATGTTGGAGAAGGCGTTTAAAACCGAGTTCGATGCCAAGATGAAAATCGCCTATATTATTTTCCTGTTCGCCTCGCAATATTTGGGTTCGATCGTCGGATTATACAGCAACGGATGGTGGGACACATTTTTGCACGTGTTGAGCGGGGTATTTTTGGCGTTTCTTGGTTTTGACTTCTTTAGTCGTCTCGATGAAGACACACGGCTCGAGATGCCGAAGCGCTTCCTCTTCGTTTACATCGTCGTCTTCTCGATGGCGGGCGCGGCGTTATGGGAGATGTATGAGTTCACGTCAGACATTGTGTTGCAGACGACGATGCAAGGGAACGGGAACGATGACACGATGGTTGATATAATTGCCGGATCGCTCGGTGGGATCATCGCTGCCTTATTGGTGACAGAAATCCATCGGAAAGAGCAGATTAAAAAGAAAAATGGAACCACCTGAAAATAATAGCGCTTACAAAACGTTCGAGACGTCTCGAGCGTTTTATTTGTAATAATTATTATCTTTTAATATTATTAATTTAGTAATAATGATTATTAAGAGGAGGCAACAATATGGATCAACATCGTCATCTAACTACTAACCAAGGCGTTCCAATCGGGGACAACGCCAACTCCATCACAGCGGGCCGCCGCGGCCCAACGCTTCTCGAAGATTATCAGCTAATTGAGAAACTCGCCCACTTTGACCGTGAGCGCGTGCCGGAGCGGGTCGTTCATGCCCGTGGTGCCGGAGCACACGGTGTCTTCAAAGTTAAAAATAGCATGAAACGATATACGAAAGCCAAGTTCTTGCAAGAAGTTGGCCAAGAAACACCAATTTTTGCCCGCTTCTCGACGGTCATCCACGGTCTCGGTTCACCGGAGACGCTTCGTGACCCGCGTGGATTCTCAGTCAAGTTCTACACCGAAGAAGGGAACTATGACTTCGTCGGAAACAACTTGCCGGTCTTCTTCATCCGTGATGCGATCAAGTTCCCAGACGTGATCCACTCGCTCAAACCGGACCCACGGACGAACCTTCAAGACCCGGACCGTTTCTTCGACTTCATGTCGCTCACACCGGAATCGACGAGCATGCTCGTGCACTTGTTCAGTGATGAAGGCATCCCGGCGTCGTACCGTCACATGCGCGGTTCATCGGTCCATTCGTTCAAATGGGTAAACGAATTTGGGAACACGGTGTACATAAAGCTCCGTTGGGTTCCGAAGCAAGGCATTAAAAACTTGTCGATGGACGAAGCAGCGAAAGTGCAAGCGGAAGACTTCAACCATGCGACGCGCGACTTGTTCAACGCGATCGAAGAAGGCGACTTCCCGGAATGGGACCTTTACGTCCAAATCCTCGATCCGGCCGATATGGACAACTTCGACTTCGACCCGCTCGATGCGACGAAAGACTGGTTCGAAGACGTCATCCCGTATCAACTCGTCGGCACGATGACGCTCAATAAGAACGTCGACAACTTCTTCGCCGAGACGGAATCGGTCGGGTTCAACCCGGGCGTGCTCGTCCCTGGGATTCAACCGTCTGAAGACAAGATGCTGCAAGGCCGTCTGTTCTCATACTCAGACACGCAACGTTACCGCATCGGGGCGAACTATCTCCAACTCCCGATCAACTGCCCGTTCGCACAAGTGTCGAACAACCAGCGTGATGGCGCGATGCCGTTCAAACAACAGACGAGTCCGGTCAACTACGAGCCGAACCGTTACGAGGACACACCGAAACCGGATGCGGCTTATATCGAAACCGAGCAACCGATCACAGGAGTAACAGGTCGTCAGAAAATCGAGAAGACGAACGACTTCGGGCAAGCAGGCGAGGTGTACCGCCGCTACTCGCAAGACGAGAAAGATGGTCTCGTGCGTAACTTGGTCGCCCACATTAAAGAAGTCCGTCATGAGAAGACGGTCCTTCTCTTGATCTGTAACTTCTACCGTGCCGACCGCGACCTCGGGGAACGCCTGTCGAAAGAATTGAACGTCGATATCACACCATTCTTGAGTCAAGTGACGGAGTAAACGTTAGGAAGCAGAGTCGGCAAAACGCCGCTCTGCTTTTTTGCGTATACTAGGGAATGGGGGTGATGAAATGAATGTGCGAAGTGCCGGGTATTTGCTAATCGAACGTACAAATCGAGCAGCGTATATGGACGAACGACTGATTCCGAAGTTGGTGCAATCTGCAAGTGTATGCATTTGTGAGCAATATCCAACGCTTGATGTGCTTTGGGGGACGTCAAAACATAGTAAAGATACGTATCGAGAACAATTGCGACTTAGCGAAGAAGAATTCTTCATACTCATGGAATGGGTAGATTTGCATCAGGAGAGTGGGGAACTCGGATACCCTCAAACGTTTCAGACGATTGAACTCGCAAAGAAATTTAGGGACCGCTTCTTCTCTCACATCGAACTCGACATCATTGAGCTCGGCCTGCCTGAGTCTTATGTTTCTGACTTTTTAGCAGAGGGGGAAGAAGGAGACAGCCCCGAGCGATACGGTGTTGAACGTTTCATTTTGCGACACGAACGCAATGAGCCGCTCGGACGATTTCTCGGTTACGAAGTGCTCGGGTATGAGAAAGGCACGTTTCATTCCTATCTATGTAATGGGTTAGAGCGAGATTTCGCCGAACGATTCCCGTTTCAGTTGAACGAGCGCGGCTTCATCCCGACGCTTGAAGAAGCGGAACGCTATTGTACATACAGTAATCAAGAAGACGTTGGGACTGAGCCTGTCTTGTGGTTGCCATGGGCCATCTTTAAAGTGGAGTGAGGTCTCTATCATTGTCGGAAACCTTCGCTCTGTGCCAAGATAAGAAAAAAGGGGGAAGCTGCATGAATCAAATCATCGAAACATTACTGAACCACCGCTCCGTCCGCTCGTTCACGGACGAGACGCTGACCGACGAACAGATCCGTCTCATCGTCGAGAGTGCCCAGCGCGCCTCGACGTCGAGCTTCATCCAGGCGTATTCGATCATCGGCGTGACCGACCCGGAGAAGAAGGCCCGCCTCGCCGAGATTGCCGGCAATCAGCAGTACGTCGTCGACAACGGTCATTTCTTCGTCTTTTGTGCCGATTTGTATCGGCACGAACTGATCGGGCAACTGCAAGAAGCCGCCGTCAACCCGACGCTCGAGACCGATGAGAAACTGCTCGTCGCCGTCATCGACGCCACGCTCGCGTCACAGAACGCCGTCGTCGCCGCCGAATCGATGGGGTTAGGCATTTGTTACATAGGTGGGATCCGCAACGATATGTCGGCTGTCAAAGAGTTGCTCGGTTTGCCGGAGCGGGTGTTGCCGCTGTTCGGGCTCGCAGTCGGTGTCCCGGCGCACGTCGAGGATCAAAAACCGCGGCTTCCGCTCGAGCATATCTATCATGAGAACACGTACGACGCTGATCCGATTCAACTGAAGCAAGAGCTCACAGCTTACGACCAGACGATTCACGACTATTATGCGGCACGTGGATCGAACCAACGCAGCGATACATGGACGGGCCAGATGGGACGGATGTTGTCGAAGCCGACTCGGCTCGATGTGAAAGACTTCTTGAAGACGCAAGGCTATTTGAAGCAATGAAAAAACCGCCGGCTGAACTGCCCTGTAAAAGTTGGATTTTCATGTCCAACTTTTTTGGTTCAGTTCAACTGGCGGTTTTTAGTTGGTTTTGGTATCGAGCCACGCTTTATCGATCGCACCGAACTGTTTGGCGACGATGACACCATTTTCATCGAGCACATACGTCGTCGGCATCGCTTGGATCCGGTAGGCGTTCCCGACGGCACCGTCCTCATCGTAGACGACTTGGAACGCGTCTTCATAAGGCGCGACGAACGACCGCGCCTCGTCGACGTCACGTTCACTCGTCGTCGTGTTGACGGCAACGATCGTCACATCATCTTGCTCGCGGGCAAACTTGGCCATGTCTGGCATCTCAGCCCGGCACGGCGGGCACCAAGACGCCCAAAAGTTGACGACGACACGCTCTCCGCGTAAGTCTTCTAAGTTAAGTGTCGTCCCGTCCGTTCGTTTCAATTCAAAGTTAGGCGGAACTTGACCGATGTTCAGTCCTGCCGCTTGAGACGAGTCGGCAACGAGCGTTGGTGTCTCGTCCGGTAAGCTCGCGTTGATGATCGCGAGCGCGACGAGGACACCGAGACCGGATTGGACGATGCGGCGTGACGGTTTGACGACGTACCCGGCGAGTCCGACTAAAGCTGCGAACGGGATGAGCCACAGTAGATTCACCGTTGTCGTCGCATACGTGCTCACGAGCCAGATAGCAAACGCACCGACCGTCGTCCATAGCAAGGCACCGACCGATGGCGAGCGCATCCAGCGCCACGTCACAACGATTAAGCCTGCGATGAGCAGGGCAGTGTACAGATGGAGCGGTTGAGCGGTCGCGATAAACGGGAGCGTTCCGTACTTCGGCACGACGATCGTCACACCGAACCATAAAAGTAGGGCTGAAAATAGCCAATAGCCCCGAAGCCCGGGAGCAAGCCGGAAGACGAAAAATCCGATCGTTGCAGTGGCGACGAGGATCGACCAGATACCGCCCGTCGCGTACAGCGATAGCGCCAAACTACCGGTCGAGGTGAGGCCGATGATGATGGCGCTCAGTTTCCAGGCGAGAAACCCGGCGAACCACGTCCCGAGGACGGCGTCGCGGTCTTTTTCCGTTAATCCGATTTTTTTGAAGCCGATGTAGAGAACGAGCAGACTGACCATGAAGACGAGCAGGTCGAGTCGGACGTTCAGTGGACCGATTGCAATCACGATATCCCTCCTAGAGAAAAAGCGCCCAAACGAGTGGGCGCTTTCTTTGTTTTTAGTATAGCATTAGCCGATTTGTTCTGCGTTGAGGACGGTCTTCATCGCGGCATAACCACCGAGAACGTTTTGAATATCCTTGTAGCCGAGTGATTGAAGGACGCTCGCGGCCATACGTGAACGGACGCCTGACGCACAGTGGACGGCAATCGTCTTGTCTGTCGGTAGACCGTCATGGTCACGCATGAGTTTACCGAGCAAGATACGCTCTGCTTTCTCATAGTGACTCGCGTTCCATTCTGTCGCATTGCGGACGTCGAGGACGAACACGTCGTTCTTTTCAGCTGATTCGATCGCTTGTTCAGCCGTCACGTCCGTGTACGTTTCCGTCAACAGTTCTTGGCCGAGCTCTTCGACAGGGACGATGAAGCGGAGGCGGTCAAGACCGATTGATTGAAGGTCTGTTTGCACTTCTTCGACGTCTTCCGCGCTCGCGATGAGCGTGATGTCTTTGTCGAAGTTCACGAGCCAGCCGGCCCATGAGACGAATTTCGTGTTGTAAGGGATGTTGATCGTCCCAGGGACGTGACCTTGCGCGAAGTCTTCGCCTTTACGTGTGTCGACGACTTGCGTCGCTTCGACGAGTGTGTCGAGACGGTCCGTGCCGACGACTTCTGGACGAGCGATCTCGTTCGTCACTTGGATGCCTTCTTTGTTCACTTTTTTCATCATCGCGAAGTAGTTCGGCGGTTCTGGTTGGTCCGTCGTCAACTCTTTGATGAATGCGTCTTTGTCCGTCATTTGGAGCGCCCAGTTCGTCGCTTTCTCATAACCGACCGTTGACGTTGGGATCGCGCCGAGCGCTTTCCCGCAAGCGCTGCCGGCACCATGGCCAGGCCAGACTTGAACGAAGTCAGGGAGAGCCTTGAACTTGTTAAGCGAGTGGAACATTTGCTCGGCACCGATGGCCGTCGTTCCTTTCACGCCGGCCGCTTCTTCGAGCAGGTCAGGGCGTCCGATATCGCCGACGAAGACGAAGTCGCCTGTGAAAATACCCATCGGTTGCGTTTGGTTGCGGTCATAGAGCAAGAACGAGATGTGTTCCGGTGTGTGGCCTGGTGTGTGCATGACTTCGAGCGTGACGTTACCGACTTTGAACGTGTCGCCGTCTTTGACGAGTTTCGAGTCGATGTCTTTCGCGAACGCGTATTTCCATGACGCGTCACCTTCATCTGACAAGTAGGCTGTCGAGCCAGTGCGTTTCGCAAGTTCGAGCGAACCTGAGACGAAGTCGGCGTGGATGTGTGTCTCAGCCGTCGCGACGATCGTCATGCCTTCTTTTTCAGCTTCTTGCAAGTACGGTGTGATGTTGCGGGCCGGGTCGATGACGACCGCTTCGCCGGTCATTTGGCAACCGACCATGTAAGATGCCTGTGCTAATTTTTGATCATAGAAATAACGTAATAACATATGATATACCCCCTAGAATATTTGACTGTAAACGTTAGTTGTTGTGCTGCTTTATATTAAGAAGTGATTAAACCGTTTCGCCTGTCCAGCTCATCATGCCGCCGTCGACGTTGATGACGTCAAAGCCGAGTGAGTCGAGGTAAGCTGACGCGTTCATGCTGCGTCCGCCTGCCGCACAGATGACATGAATCGGTTTCGTGCGGTCGAGCTCATCGACTTTCGCACTGAACTCAGACAACGGTACGTTTTTTGCTTGTTTGATATGTCCGCCTGCAAATTCGTCCGTTTCACGTACGTCGATCAAGTTGAGCGTTTCATCCGTGCTTAGCAATGTTTCTAATTCAGTCGTCGTAATCGTCTTCATGTGGTATTAATCCCCTTTTCTAATCAAGTTATGTTTAAAGTGAGTAACTTTCGTTGTTTTTAATATACCCCCTAAGGTATACTCAATGCAAGGAAAAGAATTGGAGGTCAAAAATTGCGTAAATTAACGATCATCTTATCGGTTTTAGTGATTGTGACTGTCGGAATCGTGGTTTTCACTTCGAAAGAGGATAGAATCACCCAAATCGACGTCGAAACACTACAAAACAGATTGGAAAACGAAGAAATAACCTTGTTGGACGTCCGTGAACTAGATGAATACGAGGGGGGGCATATCGAAGGAGCGGTGAACGCACCACTTTCTTCATTAAATGAAACCGAATTACCTTATGCGAAAGATGAACCGATCTATATCATTTGCCGCAGTGGCAATCGAAGCGCCCAGGCGGCCGAGTTGTTGCAGGATCGAGGTTATACGGAAATTTATGACGTTTCAGGCGGTATGATCGCTTGGGAACAGAGATAAAACTTACTTATCTAATAGGGTAGGAAACTGGAGGAGCTAGGATGGAGTTAGAGTTTATCATCACAATCTTTTTGATCGGCTTTATCGGATCATTCATCTCAGGGATGGTCGGGATTGGCGGATCAATCATTAAATATCCAATGTTGTTGTACATTCCGCCGCTTCTTGGCTTCGCGGCGTTCAGCGCCCACGAAGTATCTGGGATCAGCGCGATTCAAGTGTTCTTCGCGACGATCGGTGGGATTTACGCATATCGTAAAGGCGGCTATTTGAATAAACAACTCATCCTGTATATGGGTGTCGCCGTCTTGATCGGAAGTTTCATCGGGGGCTACGGCTCGACGCTGTTGTCGGAGAACTTGATCAACGTCGTCTATGCGGTCCTCGCGACGATTGCGACGATCATGATGTTCTTACCGAAAGCGAACGTCGAAGATTTGCCGCTCGACCAAGTCACGTTCAATAAACTGATCGCGGCCAGTTCGGCGTTTATCGTCGGGATCGCAGCCGGGATCGTCGGGGCGGCCGGAGCGTTCATCTTGATGCCAATCATGCTCGTCGTGCTCCGTATCCCGACGAAGATGGCGATCGCGAGTTCGCTTGCGATCACGTTCATCTCATCGATCGGGTCGACAGCCGGTAAGATCATCACCGACCAAATCGTCTGGGAACCGGCTTTCGTCATGATCATCGCGAGTTTGATTGCGGCACCGATCGGGGCGAACATCGGGAAAAATATGAAGACAAAGTCGCTCCAGATGATTTTGGCGTTGCTCATTTTAGCGAGTACGGTCAAGATCTGGATGGACATCATCGGCTAAATGAATCGTGTTTCAAAGGCTATCGAGTTCACTCGATAGCCTTTTTTAGATGAAGATTGCAAAGAAATTGTTAAGTTTATGTAGCATTGTAAACGTCAAAAAGTTGAATTAAGTTCAAAAGAACGTTAAAATACTCTTTATACGTCTGTACGTTTGTTAGTCGACGCACTAACTTACCATATGAAAATGACCTAAGGAGTGTTTGAATGAATCACACGAATCAATCGAACGGGAAATTAGAGCGGTTCCGTCACGCGGCAAGCGACTCGTTCCGGACGCATCGCCTGTTTTGGATATTTACGATCCTGTTATGGACGAAGTCACTGATTGCGTATCAGTTCTTCTTTAACATGCCACCTGAGAACGCGGTCCAAGCGTTCATTCTGTTCATCAACCCGTTAAGTTTCACGTTGTTCTTGTTTGCCTTTAGTTTCTTCTTCGGAGGCAATAAACGGAAGTGGGCGCTATACGGTCTTTACACGGTGTCCTCGCTCATCTTGTTTGCGGATACAACCTACTACCGTGAGTTCACTGACTTCTTGACTGTGCCGTTATTGTTCCAATCGTCGAACCTAGAGACGTTATCGTCGTCATTCCTGTCGTTGCTTGAATGGAAAGACTTGCTTCTGTTAGGAGATCTCGTCGTGCTTCCGTTCTTGCTCTGGAAACTAAAAGAGACGGGCAAAGCGTCACAACGCCGCGTGTTGCTCACGTTCGGTGCGGCTGCCGCCGTGTTCGGCTTTAACCTTGTCCTTGCAGAGACAGAGCGCCCAGAACTGTTGACGCGTTCGTTCGACCGTGAACTGCTTGTTAAAAACTTAGGCACGTTCAACTTCCACGTCTATGACGCGATGCTTCAAACGAAGACATCGGCGCAAAAAGCGCTCGCGGACGGTTCTGAGCTCGATGAAGTCGAGAACTACACGCGTCAGAACTATGCGGCGCCGGACCCTGACATGTTCGGGAAGTATAAAGGCAAGAACGTCATCGCCATCTCGCTCGAATCGACACAGAGCTTTACGCACAATATGAAAGCTTCGAACGGCGAGTACATCACGCCGAACTTGAACAAGTTGATCGACGAGTCTCACTTCTGGCCGAACTATTACCATACGACCGGTCAAGGGAAGACGTCGGACTCTGAGTTCGCGCTCGACAACTCGCTGTACGGATTGTCGCGTGGCGGCGTCTACTTCACGAACGCCGACAACGAATATGATGCGCTTCCTGGTGTCATCAAAGAAGACAACTACTATTCGGCGGTGTTCCACGCCAACAACAAATCGTTCTGGAACCGTGACCAGATGTATCAAAACATCGGAGTCGATGAGTTCTTTGATGAGAAGAGCTACGATTTAGGCGACCCGGCCAACATGACGGAATGGGGTCTCCTCGACGATGAGTTCTTCTTACAGTCGGTACCGATGCTTGAAGAACTGCCGGAACCTTACTTTGCGAAGTTCATCACGCTGACGAACCATTTCCCGTTCACGATGCCGAGTGCGGACCATGAACTCGTTCCGAAATTCGAGACGAACTCGACGACGCTCAATAACTTCCCGCAAGCGCTCGCATATCAAGACTATGCCCTCGGGTTGTTCATTGATGAGTTGAAAAAGAACGGGACATGGGACGATACGATCTTCGTCGTTTACGGTGACCATAACGGCATCTCGACGAACCATAACGCTGCCATGGCCGACTTGCTCGGAAAAGACGAGTTGACGCCATATGACGTGGCAAAACTTCAGTCAGTCCCGTTCGCGATTCACTTGCCTGGTCAAGACAAAGGTGAAGTCCACGAGACGATTGGGAGCCACGTCGATATGAACCCGACGATTCAGCATTTGCTCGGGTTCGATACGTCTGATCAAATCGGGTTCGGGAACGACTTGTTCGCGCCAGAACGCAACGATCGCGCCATCTTCCGTGACGGTACGATCGTGACAAGCGACTATTTGTTCACCCAGTCAACGTGTTATGACGCCGAGACAGGAGAAGTCGTCGATGACGCGAAAGTATGTACGCCACTTGAAGACGAGGCGAACAAAGTACTTGAGATGAACGATAAGATCATCTATTCGGACTTGCTCCGCTTTAAAGAAAATAACTAAACACGCGAGAGAAAAGATTTTAAAAATCTTTTCTCTCTTTTTTTGTTGTCTGAAAAATAAATCGGCGGCAAAATCGGATCGACTATGGTGAAAATCAGGGTAGGCGAGGTAAGCGGTTACATGGTTGGTGTAAAGGGGGATACCAAGTCGGAGCAGCGAGGGAAAGTGAAGAGAGAGAACGAAGTGTGTCGTTATATCCTTATAAAAATGAACGAATCCGCATGCGGACATCTAGGAAAAAGTTGAGGCTCATCGGTTGCCATCGTGCTCATTCTCGGGTAATATCTGAGTTGTTGTGAAGTTATGAACGAACTGTGAATACGGCTTCTATAATTTGATTAAGTTGATTTCTGTGAGAGTCAGAAATCAATTTAAAAATTTTTATAGAGAGGTGTGTTCATTTGGAAAAATTGAATACGGTAAAACAAGAATGGCTCGGGAATCCCCGTGCTGAAGTGATGGCAGGGATCGTTGTGGCCCTTGCACTCATTCCGGAGGCAATCGCCTTCTCACTGATCGCTGGATTAAATCCGATGGTAGGACTATATGCGTCCTTTATCATCGCGATGGTCATTTCGATTACGGGAGGACGCCCCGCGATGATTTCGGCCGCGACGGGCGCAATGGTACTCCTTGTCGTCGATCTCGTAAAAGATTATGGACTTCAGTACTTGCTCGCTGCAGGGATACTAGCTGGTGTGATCCAGATCGTGCTTGGTTTTCTTGGTATAGCTCGTTTAATGAAGTTCATCCCGCGTGCGGTTATGGTCGGCTTCGTTAACGCCCTTGCCATTTTGATCTTCCAAGCCCAGCTTCCGCAATTTGGAGGCGAGACGTGGATCATGTGGGCCATCGTTGCAGCATCGCTTGCGATCATCCTTGTTTTCCCGCGCATCACGTCAGCAATCCCGGCGCCGCTTGTCGCCATCGTGGCGATGACGTTGCTCGTGTTCTTTATGGGACTTGAGACGAAAACGATCGGAGATATGGGGACGATCACGGCGACGCTGCCGATGTTCCTCTTGCCTGACCTCCCGCTCACACTCGAGACACTTATGATCATCTTGCCTTATTCGTTCTCGCTCGCCTTTGTCGGTTTGATTGAGTCGCTATTGACGGCTCAAATCGTCGATGACATGACGGGTACAGATTCGAATAAGAACCGTGAATCAAAAGGTCAAGGGATCGCCAACATCATCGCTGGTTTCTTCGGTGCGATGCCAGGATGTGCGATGATCGGACAATCGGTCATCAACGTCTCGTCTGGAGCACGGGGTCGCTTGTCGACGTTCTCGGCAGGACTTGCGCTCCTCATCATGATCATGACGATGAGTAACATTTTAATGCTGATTCCAGTCGGGGCGCTCGTCGGTGTCATGTTCTTCGTCGCCTATGCGACGTTCGACTGGGGCTCACTCAAAACGCTCAAGACAGGTCAAAAGACCGATTCGCTCGTCATGGTCACGACGGTACTCGCGACCGTGCTCACGCACGACTTGTCGATCGGTGTCATTGTCGGGATCGTGACGGCCGCCGTCATCTTCGCTGCGAAAATTTCGCGTGTCGAGCTGAAGCGCCACCAAGACGGACACCGTGCTCACTATGAAGTGAACGGACAATTATTCTTCGCGTCTACGTCTGACTTTGTCAACCAGTTCGATGTCGAAGAGGATGTCGAAGCAGACGTGAAACAAGTCAGTATCGACTTCGCCAACACCCATCTTTGGGACGATTCGGCCATCGGGGCCATCGATAAAGTCGTCTTCAAATATCGGACGGTCGGAATCGAACCAGAACTGTTAAACTTGAACAAAGATTCAGAGAAGCTGTTGAACACGCTGGCGCTCCATCTTCGTCAACAAGATGCGAACGTCGGCCACTAAAAGGGGGAACTTACAATGAGTAAAATCTTTCTAGCGATTGATGGTTCAGACCATTCGATGCGTGCCACCCAAAAAGCGGTCGAACTCGCCAAAGTGACATCATCTTCAATCGATGTCGTCCATGTCGTGTCACCGAAAGAATCAAAAGAAAGCGCCCTTCAATCGACGGGTAAAATCGATCTTGAAGTGAGACGGAAACAACGTCTTCAAGTGTTTTTCGATGCGATCACCGAAGCGGGCGTTTCGTACGAGTATATCGAACTCCGCGGCGAACCTGACGTTGAACTCGTCAACTACGCCAACCATGAACCGTTTGAATTCGTGGTCGTCGGCTCGCGCGGTCTCAATACGTTCCAGGAGTTCGTATTGGGCAGTGTCAGCCACAAGCTTGCTAAACGATCGTTGTCACCTGTGATCATCGTTCGTTAACAGACAGCGCCACGAAACTTTCGTGGCGCTTTTGCTGTGTAAAAAAAAGGAGGAGCTTATGACATTAGATTATACGGGAGAACGGGTCATCCCAGATCAAATGAACCCGATGAACGGCATGTTGCTCGAACATATCGCCCGCTATCAGTTCGCCGCGTTGTTTCTCGAAGGACGTGTGCTCGATTTTGCGAGCGGGAGCGGGTTTGGCAGTCAATTGATTGCAAAGATACAAAAAAAATCGGTCGCTGAGGTCGTCGCGCTCGATATTTCAGAAGATGCGATTCGATATGCGCAAGGTCGTTATTTTCACCCGAAAGTGAAGTATATCGTCGGAGACGTGCTCGACCGGACGCTACCAGATCAACTCGGCACGTTCGACTGTATCGTCAGTTTTGAGACAATCGAACACGTTGAAGACTTTGCAGGGTTCATGGCGAACGTTTCAGAATTGTTAAAGCCGGGTGGCATGCTCGTCTTGTCGACGCCGTTCGGTCAAGGCATCGGTAAACCGACGAACGAACCGTTCCACGTTCATCAATTTACCGATCAAGAGTTTAAGGCGCTTTTCACGTCATTCAGTTCGACAGATTTTTATTACCAACGTGGTGTCTTGATCGAACCGAAACGAGAAGCGGTACATTATCCGATTGGAATTGCCGTCGCTATTAAATGATGTGAACGTGTTGATGAGGCCAAGCAGGAGGTGATGAGATGAGTGTGAAAATCATTTGTCCCGAGTGCGATGGGGTCGGGACCGTTCCCATCATGAAAGGATTTCCGTTCGTTAAGGAATGTCCGGTTTGCCAAGCGAGCGGAAAGAAAAAAATAAAACGCAGAAAAAAACGTTCAATTCTTGTAAGATGAGGATTGAACGCTTTATTTTACATAACGAAAGGGGCAGAAAACATGAAAGGTCTTCGAAAACCATCCTACTACGGATGGTATATGGTCATGATCGCGGGCCTCGGTGTATTTTTCTCGGGTCCCGGTCAGACGTACTTTATCTCAGTTTTTATCGACCAATACATAACCGATTTTGGCTGGTCGCGCTCTGAAGTATCGAGCGTTTATTCGGCCGCGACGCTCGCCTCGGCAGCCTGTTTATTTTTCGTCGGTCGATTGATCGACCGCTTTGGGCAACGGGCGATGATGGTCATCGCCTCGATATTGCTGGCGGCGGCTTGTCTGTTCAACAGTTACGTCACGAACTTGACGATGCTCTTCTTCGGCATCTGGATGCTCCGTCTATTCGGACAAGGGTCGATGACGCTCGTCCCGAATACGCTCGTCCCACAATGGTTCATCACGAAGCGTGGCCAGGCGCTCAGCTATATGGCAATCGGTGGGTTTTTAAGTGCCGCCGTCTTTCCGCCGCTCAACGTCTGGCTCGTCGGTTTGATCGGTTGGCAAACGACGTGGCAAGTGTGGGGACTGCTCGTGCTCGTCTTGTTCACACCGCTCGCTTATCGTTTCGTCCGCAACCGCCCAGAAGACATCGGACTGTTGCCGGACGGAGGGACGAACCCTCATCCGAGCAACAAATCGACAACGACACCGGTTCATATCGACGTCGATTTCACGTTCCAAGAAGCGCTCAAGACACGCGCATTTTGGCTGATCTTGTCGTGCATCGGTATCCCGGCGCTCGTCAACACGGCGATCACGTTCCACTTGATCTCAATTTTTGAAGAGCAGAGCCTACCACCAGCGACGGCCGCACTCGTCTTGAGCTTGATGGCAGTTCTCGGTTTCCCGGCGACGTTCATCGCGGGACGGCTCATCGATGTCGTGAAAATCAATTATGTATTGATCGGTATTTTTGTGACCGAGATCATCTTCATGATCATCCTGCAATATACGTCGACGTTCTCAATCGCGATTTTGTTCGGTGTGGTCTGGGGCATCAGTAACGGCTTTGAGCGCATCGCTTTAAACTATGTTTGGCCGTACTACTTCGGTCGGGCCGCGCTCGGTAGCATCAGCGGGCTGGCGACGTCGGTCATGGTACTTGGCTCGGCGGTCGGACCGTTGCCGTTCGGGATCGCCTACGACTTGTTCGGCAACTACGAGTCGATCATTTGGTATTCGCTCGTCTTCCCGGTCATCGGCATCCTCGCCGCCTCGTTCGCGGTCAAACCGACGCTCGTGCGCTAACCGAGTCGACGTTCGGCTCGGTTTAGTCGCCGAATCACGAAGGAAGCGGCGACGAGCACCGGCAATTCGATTAACGGACCGATGACCAAGACGAGGGCGATGAGCGGCTCGTTCGGGAATGCGGTCGTCGCGATGGCGAGCGCGATCGGTGAATTCCGCGCGAGCGTCGTCATTTGAAGACTCGTCACGGCCGCGTCTTCACGCAACAGTTTCTTGCCGACACGGCGACTTATGACAAAATTGACGATGAAAAATAACAGCAACGGTACAAGCAACAATCCGAGAATCGAGACGTGCTCGATCAAGAGCCGCCCTTGTGAGGCAAAGATCGACATGACGGCGAGACTTAACAGGAAAATTGGCCATAAGCTGACGCTCTCGAGCCGCCGCAACTGGTTCGACTTGGCGAGAAAGTACCTCAGTCCAATCGCTGAGCCGAGCGGGATTGCTAAAACGGCTAGACTATGTAGGAACACCGAAACTGAGATCACGCTCGACGTCCCTGTCAAAACATAAAGATAGACCGGTAACAGCGCGAGTTGAAGTATAAGATTGAGCGGCAAGATGCTGAGCGAAGCGACGACGTCGCCTTTCGCGAGACCGGTGAAGACGATATACCAATCGGTGCATGGCGTGACCATGAGCATGATGAACCCGATCCAAAGCGCCGGGTGGTCGGACAAGAAGACGCTCGCGAGTGCAAACGCGAATACGGGCGTCCAGACGAAGTTGAGGACGAGACTCGTGATCGTGAACGTCCGGTTCGAAAACGAATGCCGGATTTGGGCGAACGGGATTTGAATGAACGTAAAGAACAGCATCGCCATAAGCAATGGAACGATCGCACCGTCCGCGATTCGACGCAGCGTCTCGATCGTCCCGAACGCGAGACCAGTCACAACAGATAGAAGTATGAATATGGGGTATAATTTCTCGAATCGACTCAAAGGGCCACCTCTTTTCCATTAGCAAAAACGTACCACAAAAAAACCCGATGAACGAGTCATCGAGCGATGAAATAGTATAACAGTCCGAGCGCCACGAATGAGACCGGAAATAGGACGATATACGTCCAAGACACCAGCGACCAGCTTTTCTTTTGGCTATAGTCTGATTTGTCTTTTCCGAGACCGACCATGATCGTGAAGACGAGGGCGATCAAGCAGACGACTAGCGATAATCCGATTGTGAGATACATCATACCACTTCCTTTAACGTTTCTATACCTAGAATACCGTATCGTCAAACAAAAAAACCTCTGAAATGTTGGGATTGTGTGTCCGACAGTCAGAGGTTTTGTCACGTTCATAGAGAGGGGCAGGTCATTCCGCGAACGTCTTGCTGCGGAACATGAACGCCGTGATGATATAGAAGGCGATGATGTGGATCAACACGTAAAACGCTGAGAACCAAATCGTCACGTCCATCGTCTCCATGAAGCCTGGACTTTGGTAATAGATAGACAAGTCCGTGTGCAAAAAGACGATCCACTTAGCAATGGCCGGCTTCCATGCGATGAGGAGGCCGCCGATCATCGTTGAGACGAAGTTCGCGAGCACTGTAAAACCGATGACGACACCGACCGATTTGAAGACGACCGAGAACATGAGCGTCAAGAAGATGACGAACACGCCGCTCGACACGCTGAGTAGGACGTTACGGAACTGCTCGAACGTCAAGTTCCCGTCAAGCGTCAAAGCGAAGCCATACGTCACGGCAAGGATGAACACGAACTGGGCGAGCATGATCAGGATTGCGGCAACGAGTTTCGACAGCAAGATTCGGTCACGGGAGTACGGACTCATGAGCAAGTGTTTCAATGTATCGAACTTTAACTCGTTCCCGATCATTTCAGCGGTGAACACGATCGTGAAGATGCCGAGGAACGTCATCGCGGCCATCGTTGCATAGTTGACGAACGTTGTCGCATCTCCCGACTCGTTTCCACTCGTGACGATGACGTACGTCAAAATGATGACCCCGGTATACATGCCGAGGGCGATCAGCGGCTTGATCGTGCGCCGCCATTTCATAAACTCATTGGCTAGTAATGAACGCATTGTTCGTTCCTCCTTCTTTCTTCGTCACTTTGAGGAACTGGTCCTCGAGCGTCTCGTATTTCATCCCGATTTGGAAGACGTTGATGTCTTGATTGATGAGTCGTTTCAACAGAACCGGGATATCCGTCTCAGGGCGGGGGACGAGGAACGTCTCTGCCGATTGCTGAACGATCTTCACATCGTCAAAAATCATGGCGGCCGCGTCGAGCGCCTCGTTCATCTGCTCGCGTGACACTTTACAAAGAATGACGCCTTCTTCACGCGTCGTCCCGTCTTGGACCGACTTGATTTGACCGTGGTCGATGATCGCGAACCGGTCCGTGATTTGTTCCATCTCACTAAGTAAGTGGCTCGAGATCAAGATGGCGATGCCGCGGTGCTCGGCGAGATGCCGTAAGTAGTTGCGCAGGTCGGCGATGCCGGCCGGGTCGAGCCCGTTCGTCGGCTCATCGAGAATGAGCACTTTCGGGTTGTGGAGGAGCGCACGGGCGATCCCGAGACGTTGCTTCATCCCGAGCGAGTACTGTTTGACTTTCATGTCGAGCTTCGATTCGAGCCCGACGAGTGCCCCGAGGGCGTTCAAGTCGACTTTTTTCAAATTGGGGATCAAGTTCTTGGCGTGGATCAAGTTTTCTCGACCGGTTAAGTAAGGGTAGAACGCCGGGTTTTCGACGATGGCCCCGATGCGACTGAGCGCCTCTTGGCGGTCGGTCGATACGTCGAACCCGTCGACTGTCACTTTACCGTGCGTTGCCGGCATTAGACCAGTGATGATACGGATCGTCGTCGTCTTTCCGGCACCGTTCGGACCGAGGAAGCCGAAGATTTCGCCGGGCGTGACTTCGAAGCTGACGTTGGTCAGAACGTTCGTCTGGCCCAGTTTTTTGTGGACATTTTGGACGGATAACATGTTGTCACCTTGCTTTCGTTGAGATTTGTTTCCAAGCTTGCTAACATTGTATACGACAAGACTGAAAGAAGGTTTCACCTTTTTTTGAAACAATTGAATCAAACGACAACTTTCACAATTAGTCGATAAGTAAAACTTATTGAATTAGTATGGACGAATTGTGAATTTGAAAGGGTCTTTCGACCTGGAAAGGTGTAGTATGAAGAAGAGAGTAAGAGGCAAGATTTGGCTCTTTTCACGGCCTGAATCAGATGGATGAACTGATTCGTGCGGCCTTAAAAAATGAAAGCGTTCACACATTGGGCGCATAGGAACGGACAGGGGGATTTATTCAATGGGAGAGTCGTCGAACGGTCGCGAGCAATCGCAAACATTTTATGGTCCAAACTTAGGCTACATCGTTGAATTGTACGAGCAATATTTGGAAGACAGAGAATCGGTCGATGCGGAGACGCGTCGTTACTTTGATGAGAACGGTTCACCCGAACAAGCGGTACCGGTTGCACCGGTCGCTTCATTTGATTTGGAGAAAATCGTGGCGGCGACTCGGCTCGTCAACGATATCCGGGCGCTCGGTCATAAAGCGGCTGATATTTATCCGCTCAAGGACCATCCGCGTGAGCACGGGTTGTTTGTGTTCGACCGTTACGGGTTGAACGAGTCAGACCTCGAGCAGATCCCGGCACACTTGCTGTCAGAAGACGTACCGAAGCCCGGCGCGAACGCACTTGAACTCGTCCGTCATTTACTCGACGTCTATACAGGGACGGTCGCCATCGAGTTGCGCCACTTGGATGATATGGAGGAGAAGCGCTGGATTCGCCGCCGCATCGAGCAAGGCGCATTGAAAGCCGCGTATTCAAAAGAAGAAAGACTCGAATTGTTCGAGCGCTTAGCCGAGACGGAACTGTTCGAATCGTTCCTTCATAAGACGTACGTCGGACAAAAACGTTTCTCGATCGAAGGACTCGACAGCATGGTCCCGCTCCTTGACGCGATGGTCGGACGGCTCATCTCGAGCGGTTCAGAACACATCAACATCGGGATGGCACACCGTGGACGTTTGAACGTCCTCGCCCATGTGCTCGGTAAACCGTATGAAATGATCTTTGCCGAGTTCCAGCACGCACCGAACAAAGAACTCATTCCGTCAGAAGGTTCGATCGGCATCAACTTCGGCTGGTCGGGCGACGTGAAATACCATCTTGGACTCGACCGCCGCGTGTTAGATGAGAAGAAAGAAGTCCGCTTGAACCTCGCCAACAACCCGAGCCACCTTGAATTCGTCGGCTCGATTGTCGAAGGTTACACGCGTGCCGCGCAAGACGACCGCTCTGCAAAAGGGATGCCGGTCCAACACGATGACAAGGCTGCTTCGATCTTGATCCACGGGGACGCCGCGTTCCCAGGCCAAGGCATCGTCGCCGAGACGCTCAACATGACGAACTTGACGGGCTACCGCACAGGCGGCACCGTCCACGTCATCGCCAACAATACGATCGGCTTCACGACGGACCCGAGCGACTCGCGCTCGACACGTTATGCGAGTGATATCGCCAAAGGCTACGAGATCCCGGTCTTCCACGTCAACGCCGACGACCCGGAAGCGTGTGTCGCCGTCGCGAAATTGTGCAGCGAATACCGTGCCAAGTTCCATAAAGACATCCTTGTCGACTTGGTCGGCTACCGCCGCTATGGACACAACGAGATGGATGAACCGATGAACACGAACCCGGTTCTATACAAAGCAATCAAAGAACATCAATCGGTCCGTCACGTCTATGCCGATCTTCTCGAAGCAGAAGGCGTCATGACGAAAGAAGACAAAGCGACGATCGAACAATCGATTGAAGATCGCTTGAAGTCAGCGCGCGACCTCGTCCCGGCTGAGGAAGAAGATGCGGACATCGTCTTGCCGGAAGCAGTCTATAAAGGATTCCCTTACGTCGATACGGCAGTCGAACGCGACTTGTTGCAACAGTTGAACGATGAGCTTCTCGTCTGGCCTGAAGGGTTCGGCGTGTTCCATAAGCTCCAAAAAGTACTCGACCGTCGTCGTGACGCGTTCGGGGACAACGGCAAAATCGACTGGGGCCATGCCGAGACACTCGCCTACGCCTCGATCATCTCGGACGGGACACCGATCCGTTTAAGCGGTCAAGATTCAGAGCGTGGGACGTTCGCGCAGCGTAACATCATGTTGAACGACGCCGAGACCGGTAAGAAGTTCTCGCCGCTCCACGAGTTGTCGACGGCGAAAGCCTCGTTCACGGTGCACAATAGCCCACTCTCGGAAGGCTCAGTCCTCGGCTTTGAATACGGCTATAACGTGTTCGCACAAGATACGCTCGTGTTGTGGGAAGCACAGTACGGTGACTTTGCCAACTCGGCCCAAGTCATGTTCGACCAGTTCATCTCGGCCGGTCGTGCGAAATGGGGTCAAAAATCGGGTCTCGTCATGCTGTTGCCGCACGGTTACGAAGGACAAGGTCCGGAGCACTCGAGCGCGCGGATGGAACGCTATTTGACGCTCGCCGGTGAAAAGAACTGGACGGTCGCTAATTTGTCGACGGCTGCCCAATACTTCCACATCTTGCGTCGTCAGGCGAAGATGCTTGGTACTGAGCAAATCCGACCGATGATCATCATGACACCGAAGAGCCTGCTTCGTCATCCACTTGCAGCCTCAACGGTCGAAGAGTTGTCAGATGGCAGCTTCTGTCCGATCGTCGAACAAATAGGTCTTGGCGAACAGCCGGACAAAGTCGAACGGCTCGTCTTCTGTTCAGGGAAGATGGCGATCGATCTGCAAGAAGCGACGATGAAGTCAGAGGAGTCACTCGACTTCCTCCACATCATCCGCGTCGAAGAAATCTATCCGTTCCCGGTCCGTGAGATTCGCGACGTCATCAGTCGCTACCCGAACGCCAAAGAGATCGTCTGGGTACAAGAAGAACCGAAAAACATGGGAGCTTGGACATACATCGAGCCGCGTCTTGAAGCGGTGACATCGAACCGTCTGAACGTCCGTTACATCGGCCGCCGTCGCCGGTCGAGCCCGGCTGAAGGAAATCCGACAGCACACAAACAAGAACAAGCACGCATCATCCGTGAAGCCTTATCCCGTGACGCCGTCTCAAGTGCGGCTGGAGCGAGCACATACCAAAAAGATCGTAAATAAGTTAAGGGGGAACTCATTGTGATCGAAATTAAAGTACCGGAATTAGCAGAGTCCATTACGGAAGGAACGGTCGCGTCTTGGCTCAAGCAGCCAGGCGACCACGTTGAAAAAGGGGAGGCCATCGTCGAGCTCGAGACAGACAAAGTCAACATCGAAGTGCCGTCCGATGAGTCGGGAACGTTGGAAGAACAACTCGCCGGGGAAGGCGACACGGTCCAAGTCGGTCAAGTCATCGCCCGCTTAAGTTCAGGTTCAGCCGGCGGCACGGCCGTCGCGACGAAGACGAAGACGGAAGCAGCGACAGAAGCTGCTCCGGCTCCAGCCGAGACGAAAACAGAAGAAGTCGGCGAAGCGAAAAAAGTCGAGCGTCGTGAAGAGCACGTGGCAAGCCCAGGTAAAGGCCCGATCGCTACACCGGCGGCACGTAAGCTCGCTCGTGAGCGCGGGATCGACCTCTCGGCCGTTCAGACGAACGACCCGATCGGCCGCATCAACGTCCATGACGTGTCGAACCACAACGCAACACCGGCGCCAAAGCCAGAAGCACCGAAAGCACCGGTTGCGGCACCACAACCGGTCGCGAGTGGCAAAGACGAAGAGCGCATCAAGATGACGCGTCGTCGTCAAACGATCGCGAGCCGTCTCGTCGAAGTCCAACAGACGGCGGCGATGCTCACGACGTTCAACGAGATCGATATGACGGCGGTCATGGCGCTCCGGAAACGTCGTCAAGAGAAGTTCATTAAAGATAACGACGTCAAACTCGGCTTCATGTCGTTCTTCACGAAAGCGGCCGTCGCGGCTCTGAAACGGATGCCGTATCTGAACGCTGAGATTCAAGGCAACGAGATCGTCTTGAAGAAATATTACGACATCGGCATCGCCGTATCGGCACCGGACGGACTCGTCGTCCCGGTCGTCCGGGAAGCGGACCGTAAAAACTTTGGCGAGATCGAGAAGGATATCATCCATCTCGCCGACAAGGCCCGCAACAATAAGCTCGGGCTTAGCGACCTGACTGGCGGCACGTTCACGATCACGAACGGCGGCGTGTTCGGTTCACTCTTATCGACACCGATCTTGAACGGACCGCAAGTCGCGATTCTCGGAATGCACACGATCCAACTTCGTCCGATCGCGATCGACGCCGAGACGATTGAGAACCGTCCGATGATGTACGTCGCCCTCTCATACGACCACCGCATCGTCGACGGGCGTGAGGCCGTGACGTTCCTTAAACACATTAAAGATATGATCGAAGATCCAGAACAGTTGTTGTTCGAAGCGTAAAAAACAGGTCCATGTCGCAAGTGACATGGACCTTTCTTATGCAAGCAGCGTCTCATCGAGCGTGATCTGGTTCTTGCCGTTCGCTTTCGAGCGATAGAGTGCCTTGTCGGCCCGTTCGATGGTGAGATGTGGCGGCGTGTTCGAACACCAGAGCGCAGCGCCGATACTCACACCGACTGTGGCCGTCCCGCCGTCAAACGATACGGGCGCGGACAATGAGGTGATGACATCTTCCCCAATCTGCTGGACGTCTCGGTCACTTCGGTTGTTTCGTTCGAACAGAAGGAAGAACTCATCTCCGCTCAATCGGACCGGGTACAGCCCTTCGAGAGGCAGCTGCTTCAACCGGTCGGCGATCTCGACTAGCACTTCGTCGCCCGACGCGTGCCCGTATGTGTCGTTGATTGCTTTAAAGCCGTCAAGGTCGATATAGAAGCAGACGTAGTCGTTCGTTGTCAGTTGTGCGTCATTCAAGTACTGACGGAGCGCCGTCCGGTTGGCGAGACCGGTCAATACATCGTGTTTGGCGAGTGACTCGAAGCGGACCCGCTCTGTCTCTGAATTGGTCAGCGACGTGACGAGTGACTCAAGGGCAAATGCGAGCGACTCGATCTCATAGATGCCGGACTGATGCGGGAACGTCTCCGCTTTTCCTTGCTTCATGAGCGTCGCCGTCTCGGTGATTTTTTGCAGTGGCCGCGTCACGAACAAGGCGAGCAGCCAACCGATCAGGGCGGTCACAACCGAGGCGACGAGCCCGATCCATAAGATGTTGTTTTGCAGCGTCGTGACGGGGGCGAACGCCACGTCGACCGGTTGCCGGACGACGACACTCCAGCCGAGACCGGCGTAGTCGTCGTACCCTTCTCCGATAGCGACGCCGGTCAAGTATGACGTTCCATCTTCCCACGTCTCGACGTGCCAGCCGTCATCGAGCGTCGTCGGGAGCGGTGTCCCGACGAGATGATCGGGACCGAGTAGCACAGTGTTATCACGTCCGCTGACGACGAACATGTCGGTATAGTCCGAGTGATGGTGCAACGTGCGGTTAAAGTGCTGGAGCACTTCTTCTCCCCATTCCCAGCTCAGGTGGGTCGCCAAGACGCCTTTAAATTCACCGTCGCGCATGATTGGGATGCTGATGTCGACGAATTGGAGAGGTTCTCCACTCGGATTGGGGAGTTTTTCAGCGAGGAGAACGGCCTCGTGGACGTCCCCGATGAACGGTTGTTGTTGCGCTTCCGAGAAGACCGGACGTTCGGCGATCGACATATCTTCTAAAATCCCGTTCGTCGAGGCGGTGACAGTCCCAGATGCATCGGTCACCCCCATCCACGAGAAAGCGGGGATGTTCGTTTGAACCTCATCGAGAAGGGCCCGGCTTTCGCTTGGTTCGGTCAAGGCGTCGAGTCCTTGGAGCAGTTGGACTTCCTGATAGCGCGACCACATATAAAAGTCGAGCTTATCGACGAGCTGATGCGATGTCGTCGACAGACGTTCCCCGATTTCTTGTTCAAGCGACGCGGCCGAACGCTCGCTGATCGTATACGTTAAGGCGAGTGTCAGAATAAAGACGAGACCGGAAATGCTGAGCGCCAAGATTAACCCGAGGCGCATCGAAAACAATTTCATAAATAGTTCCTCCTACAATAAACATCCACTCTGTTCATCGTCAAAATGTGGACGACTTGAAGCAAAGTCGGTAATAAACAAGTCGATTTCGTGGAATCGGATAGCGCTTTCGCTATAATGAAAGACGAATCGATAAAAATAGAGGTGAGACGAATGAAACAAAATCAAGCATTGGTCGTCGGGACGCTCATCGCGGTCGCACTCATCGCGGTCGTGGTCGTTCTCTTGAACCGCCCGGCCGAGCAGGCAGAGACGGCAGCGCCGGCTACGAGCGAGCACGTGCCGACGGACGGGCAACCGACGCTCGGGGAAGCGGACGCACCGGTCTCGATCGTCGAGTTTGGGGACTACAAATGTCCGTCTTGTAAACAATGGGGCGAGACGATCTATCCGCAACTAAAGGCGGACTATGTCGATACGGGCGACGCGAGCTTCAGCTATATCAACGTCTTGTTCCACGGACAAGAGTCGATTTTGGCGTCACTCGCTTCAGAATCGGTCTATAAGCAAGACCCGGATGCGTTCTGGGACTTTCATAAGGCACTCTATGACGCGCAACCGGCGAGCCAGCAGCACGACGAGGCATGGGTCACGATCGAGCGATTGAAGCAGATCGCAGGCGAGACGACGTCGGTCGACATGGCGAAGTTTGAAGACGACTTGAGTGAAAACTCGAGCGTGCTCGAACAGGTGAGTCTAGATGACGGACTCGTCAAAGAATACGGGGTCCAGTTCACGCCGTCGATCATGATCAACGGCGTCATGCTAGAAGACCCGTTCGACTATAAGGCGATTGAACGGTTGATTGAACAAGGGGCGCCATGAATCAGTCGTTCCTGAGCCGCTACGGCTTGTATCTCGCTTGGCTCGTCGCGCTCACGGCGACGCTCGGCAGTTTATACTTCAGTGAGATCCGCGAGTTCGTCCCGTGCGAACTGTGCTGGGTCCAACGTATCTTTATGTACCCACTCGTCTTCGTGCTCGGTATGGCTGTATTCACGAACGATCGTCAAGTGAAGAAATATGTATTACCGCTAGCAATCGTCGGCGGTATGATTTCACTTTACCATTATCTCGTGCAAAAAGTACCCGGTTTTGCCGACATCAAACCGTGTGTCGAAGGCGTGCCGTGTAACGTGCAGTACATCAACTGGTTCGGCTTCGTGACGATCCCGTTCCTCGCGCTCACGGCGTTCACACTCATCACGCTATTATTGCTCAACACAAAAACGGACAAGTAAGGGGATGGAACGTTTGAAAAAATGGATGCTGATCGGGCTTATGAGTTTACTCACTGTGCTCGCCGCTTGCGGCAATGAGATCGAAGACCCGCTCAACTGGGAGATCGAATCGTTCGACTATATGAACCAGGACGAGGAGATGGTCAGTCTCGACGACTTGAAAGGGAAAGTGTGGATGGCCGACTTCGTGTTCACGAACTGTGAGACCGTCTGTCCGCCGATGACGTACAACATGACGAAGTTGAATGAAGCGCTCATCGAAGAAGGCGTCGAGGACGTCCAGTTCGTGTCGTTCAGCGTCGACCCGACCGTCGACACACCGGATAAGATTAAACAGTTCATGTCCGGGTACGACTTGGCGCAAGCCGACTGGCAGTTCTTGACCGGCTATTCGCAAGACGAGATCGAGGCGTTCGCGCAACAGAACTTCAAGGCGCTCGTCCGCAAGCCCGACGAAGGCACGCAAGTCGATCACGCGACATGGTTCTATCTCGTCGACCAAGACGGGAAAATCATCAAGGCGTACCAAGGGTTCCAAGACGTGCCGATCGAGGAGATCGTCAACGATATTAAAATTTTACAGAAATCTTGAGGGCGACGCGATGTCGTCCTTTTTTGCGTATTTAAAAACAGGGGAATCCGGCATGTTGCCGTATAATAAACAGTAGAGGAGAGGATATTTTTGAAAAAAACACTACTCGTTTCATTGATGGGTTTGGCTGCTGTGACGGGTACGGCGCTCACACAATATAAACCGCTCGGCCGCAAGCCAAAAGCGCTCCAGTCGCCGAATCTTGTCAACGGTAAGTTCCGCAATCAGCTTGAGACACCGATGCGGTTTTCAAGCGATGACATGATCTCGATGTCGAAAGAATTTTTAAATCCGGACTCGCTCCGGAAGCCGAGCGTGCGGTTGCCGGTCGTCCCGATCGACTTCACCGAGACACTCGGCTCGAGCTTCACCCGCATCTATTGGCTCGGCCATTCGGCGATGCTCGTTCAAATGGACGGCAAGACGATGCTCGTCGACCCGATGTTCGGCCGGAGCCCGTCACCGCTCCCGTTCGCGAAGAATGAACGGTTCAGCGAGGACTTGCCGTTCGAGCTCGACGATTTGCCGCCGATCGACGTCGTCTTGCTGACGCATGACCATTACGACCATTTAGACTATGCGACGATTCAAGCGATCAAAGACAAAGTCGCCATGTTCATCGTCCCGCTCGGCGTCGGCAGCCATTTGAAACGTTGGGGCGTCGGGGCCGAACGCATCGTCGAACGCGATTGGGGCGACACGTATCAGTTCGGGACGTGGACGTTCGTCTGTGCGCCGGCCCGTCACTTCTCGGGTCGTGCCCTCACCGACCGCAATGCGACGCTTTGGGCGTCATGGGTCGTCATCGGTGAGACGGACCGCTTGTTCTTTAGCGGTGACGGCGGTTACGGTCCTCACTTCAAAGACATTGGGGACGAGTACGGACCGTTCGATTTCGCGGCACTCGAATGCGGGCAATACGATGAGCGTTGGCCGGATGTGCACATGCAGCCACGAGAGACGGCTCAGGCGTTCCGCGACATACGGGCTGATAAGATATTGCCGATCCATTGGGGCGCGTTCACGCTATCGTTCCACGCCTGGTACGACCCGGCCGAGCAGTTGACACAGTTGTTGCCGCGAGAACACGTACTCACTCCAATCATCGGGGAACGGATCACGCTCGACGGTCGCAACGACACAAACACGTGGTGGCGCGACATCGAGGACATGAACAAGCGCTGACCGAATTCGGTCAGCGCTTGTTTTGTTAGGACGAGATCCGTTCGGTCTCGTCCGTTTCGATATAAAGCTTGTGTTTCCGCGTATAGACGAGGAAGGAAGCGGTCATCGCGATCGAACTTACCCCGAACAAGACGACCATGAGCTGCAGACCGATCAAGTCGAGGAAGAAGCCGGTGACGAGCAACACGACTTGGAAGACGATGCGGTCGAGCATGTTCCGGAACGAGAAGAAGCGCCCGTGATAGTCTTTCGGCATCCGCGTCTGGAAAATCGTCACGGCGGTCGGGAAGAAACAGCCGACCGAGAAGCCGAACAAGACGAACGCCGCGATCGAGACGGCCGGGATGTCGGCGAAGTACAGCATGAGCTGAGCGACCCCGATCAAAAACGAGAACGTGAACAAGATCGAGAACACGGAGAACTTCTCACCGATCCGTTTGATGACGAACGCGCCGACCATGAAGGCAATCCCTTCCGCCGTATAAATCCAGCCTTTGATCGCGGTCGAATCTTGCAGCTCGCTAATGTTGATGACGAGCAGGTTGAACCCACCGATGAAGAGGAGCGGGATGAGCGTCATGACGAGCGTCATGAAGATGACCGGGATCGACTTGATGATTGGGAAGACGTCCTTGAATCCGCCGGACGACTTCGTATCGACTTTCCGAGCGGACGGTGTCGTCGTCTCGTCGATGTTCAAGAACCACGTCGCGACGGCGAGCAACAAGTAGGCGACGAGCGAGAGCGCGTAGACGTCCCGCAGCGAGACGAGCGTGAGCAAGATGCCGGCGATGGCCGTCCCGATGACGCGTGATAGCGTCGATACGTTCATATGGACCCCGTTCAAGGCGAGCAGCTCGCGTTCCTTGACGATGAGCGGGATCGCTGCTTGGAGCGCCGGGAAGTAAAACGCGGCCGACCCTTGCAGGAAGACGAGGAAGACGACCATCCAAAGCACGCTTCCCGTCTCGATGGCGACGAACATGAAGAGAACGCTGAGCGCCCGGACGACGCTCGAGATGAGCATGATTTTCTTTTTCGAGCCCTGGTCGGTGAGCCGACCGGCGAGCGGTCCGATGGCGACGCCTGCGAGCAGCCCCCCGGCGAGGATGAGCGCCTTGACGAAGTCGGACGGGACTTTCTCCTGCATGAACTCCAAGTTGCCGATGATGCCGAGCCAAAGCCCGAGACCGGCGACGAACTCTCCGGTCAAGATGATCCAGACGTTCCGATTTTTCCACATATGTTAAGTCCTCGATTCTTATCAGTTAATAATAATTATGCTTGAGAATGATTCATTAAGCCACAAAAAAGAAGCCGAAGATTCGGCTTCTACTCCCATTCATTAATTCATGCGAACTGATTATATAAACACTCTGATTTCGTAATACAATGTGTATGAAGGAGGGTGATTGTATGGGAACGATATCTGTGCGACTCAATGAGGAAGACGAACTTCTCATTAGAGAGTATGCGAAAACAAAAAATCTTACCCTCTCTATGCTTGTTCGGGAAGCTGTCCTAGAACGAATAGAAGATGAATTAGACATAGTGCTTTATTATGAAGTAATGAGTGCACATCAAGAACATTCTGAAGCAATTTCATTCGAGGCCATGCTAAAGGATTTGCAAACTTAGATTAAATCTAAAAAAGCATTCGTCCGTATTCAGACGAATGCTTCTCTGTCGTTCTTTTGAAGTCAAATATCGCAGTTATCGTCCGTGCACGTCGCACCGCCCGAGAGCACTTGAAGTGTCGGTGCCGATTCGGCCCACGTCTTCTCGAGTACTTGTGTGAACGCCTCGGTCGGTTGGGCGCCTGAGACGCCATACTTCCCGTCGAAGACGAAGAACGGGACGCCGGTGATGCCGAGATCGCTCGCGCGTTTCTCTTCAGCGCGGACGTCTTCCATGTATACGTCTGAAGCGAGTACGTCTTTCACGGCGTCAGCATCGAGCCCGACGCTTGTCGCGATCGATACGAGTACGTCGTGGTCGCCGATATGTTTCGCCTCGACGAAGTACGCTTTGAGGAGCGCTTCCGACAGTTCCTTCTCTTTACCGACCGTCTTCGCATAGTGCGTCAACCGGTGTGAGTCGAGCGTGCCGGTGACGACCATGTTGTCAAAGTCATAGTCGAGTCCGACTGATTGAGCTTGAGCGGCGACTTGGGCCGTCGTCGTTTTCGCCTGCTCGAGCGGCATGCTGTATTTCTTCGCGAGCACTTCATAAATCGAACGTGAATCGGTCGTCGGGGCGTTCGGGTCGAGTTCGAAGCTCTTAAACTCCACTTCGACCTTGTCCGCGTGTGGGAACTGTTCGAGTGCTTCTTCTAGACGGCGCTTGCCGATATAACAGAACGGACAGACGTAATCTGACCAAACTTCAATTTTCATAGTGAATCCCTCCTACAGTCAGTGTAGGATGTCTTGAAATTGAAGTAAATGAATGTGCTCACAAAAAAAGCCCTCACGAGGAGGACTTAAAAGACGTACCAGAACACGCAGACGAAGTGGGCGAAGCTGCCGAACAAGATGAACAAGTGGAACACCTCGTGGAAGCCCCAACCGCGCCAGTTGACGAACTTCGGCTTAAAGCCGTAGATGAGACCGCCGACCGTGTACATGAAGCCTCCGAGCAAGAGCCAAAAGATGCCGCCGTTGCCGATCACGCTATGGAGCGGTCCGATGAAGAAGACCGACAGCCAGCCCATACCGATGTAGAGAGCAGTCGACAAGAAGCGTGGGGCGTGGAACCAGACAAGTTTGAAGATGATGCCGAACAAGGCGAGGACGTGGACGATACCGAACAGCACCCAGCGCATCGGGCTTTCGAGCGCGAGCAGTGTGAGCGGGGCGTATGTCCCGGCGATCAAAGCGTAAATCATCGCATGATCGATTCGTCGGAAGAACGCGATGACTTTCGGCGAGGCGATGATGCTGTGGTACAAGCCAGACGACAGGTAAAGAAAGACGAGACTGATTCCGAACAAAATCGCCGCCATGATGGCGAGCGGTGAGCCGAGCAGTGACGCTTTCACCGTCATCGCGATCAAGGCGATGAAGGCGAGTACCGCTCCGGCGAGATGGGTCAGCGCGTTAATAGGTTCCCGAAAAATCGAATTCATGCAAAAACACTCCTTATGACGTCATGTAGTATCCATAACTACATGATAAGCGGTATGGGCAAGAAGAACAAGGTTTTTGTTTCGACAAACGACGATTGTCCGTATACTGAAAGTGAGGTGATTCGATGAAACCGAACGAGATTGTACGGACGGAAGGCACGCTCCCGAAAGCGGTATTGCCGACGATCGACTTATACATGGACCAAGTCATCCAACTATTCGAGCAACATTACGGCAAGATGAAACGTAATGAAGACGAGACGATCTTGACGAAGACGATGATCAACAACTACGCCAAAGGGAAGTTGTTCCATCCCGTCAAAAACAAGAAGTACACGAACGAGCATTTGATGCTACTAAGCCTGATTTACGAGATGAAAGGGCTGTTGTCGATCAACGACATCAAAGAGACGCTCCGGCCGCTGAATGAATCGGACGAGGCGTTCTCGCTCGAAGACTTTTACGACGCCTATCAAGCTCAGAAAGAACAAAACTTGCAGGCGTTCGAGACGCAAGCCGAGACGCTGCTCGCGAACGTGAAAGCGACTGAAGCGAGTGAAATCCAACAGTCGCTCGCCATTGCCTCGGCCGTGCATATGAGCCACTTGTACCAACGGCTCGCCGAACGGTTGATCGACGAAAGTAAATAAAAATGTCCCCTAGACTCCGTTTGTAGTCTAGGGGACATTTTGTCATTTTAGATGTTCGCGTTCGAAGCGCTCACCTTTGTTGTACATTTTAACATAATTAAGCGAGAATTCTCCCACCTCTAAGCGTCTGGGGCGAAGCCCAGCGTAGGTGGGAGATGAATCGCCCGTACATAAACTTTTTGGCCACCCCTGTGACAGATATGACGAACATAAGTTCGTGATTCCGTCAGATTTCCCTTCCCCCGCCGCGGGTATCGGATGAGGAAGGCGTTCATCACGATCATCGGCCGAGAGGAGGGGGAGACATGCTGAAGGGCTACAAATACCGGCTCCACCCGACCGCGGCACAGGCCGAGTTCCTGGTCCGAACGATCGGCTGCGCCCGCTTTATCTACAACAAGCTGCTCGAGGACCGCATCGCCATCCACGAGGAGTCGAAGACTGGGACCGGGCCGAAACGCAAACCGCCGACACCTGCCTCCTACAAGCCGCTGTTCCCGTTCCTGTGCGAGGCGGACAGCCTCGCGCTCGCCAACGCGAAGCTGCACCTCGACACTGCGTTCGCGAAGTTCTTCGCCGGGACGGCCGGCTTCCCGGTGTTCAAGTCGAGACGGAAATCGCGCGCCTCCTACACGACGAACAACCAGCACGGCACGATCCGCATCGAGGGGGACCGGGTCCGGCTCCCGAAGGTCGGGTTCATCCGCTTCACACAGCACCGAATCTTCGACGGCGAGATCCGCTCGGCGACCGTGTCGATGACGAAGACGGGCAAGTTCTTCGTGTCGCTCCTCGTCGAGCAGCCCGACGAGCCCTGGGTCCCGGCCGAGCACAAAATCGGGATCGACCTCGGCCTCGGGCACTTCGCCGTCATGACGAACGACGCGCTCGTCACGGAGAAGGTCCCGAACCCGCGCAACCTGCGCGAGGCCGAGGAACGGCTGAGACGGGCGCAGCGCTCGCTCTCCCGCAAGAAGCCCGGCAGCCGGAACCGCGAGAAGGCGCGGCTCCTATTGGCCAAAAAGCATGAAAAGGTACGGAACCGCCGACATGACTTCCTTCACAAGCTGTCACGACGCATCGTCGACGAGAACCAAGTCGTCGTGGTCGAGACGCTGAAACCGAGGGAGATGATGCAGGACCGCCGCCTGGCAAAGTCGATCGGGGACGCCGGGTGGGGCGAGTTCGTCCGCCAGCTCGCCTACAAATGCAGGTTCCACGGCCGCACACTGATCCAGGCCGACCCGTGGTTCGCCTCGACCCAAGTCTGTTCGGCCTGTGGCGAGAACGGCGGCAAGAAGGACCTGCACGTCCGCGAGTGGACATGCGCCGCATGCGGCACGCACCATGACCGCGACGTCAACGCGAGCCTCAACCTGTTGGGTCTCGCCGACTGAAACACTCCAGGGCAGGGACTGCCCGACGAGCTTGGTCCACAACCGTGGCTGGTCAAAGCGCGGTCTTCCCAAGAAGCTCCCACTTCAAGTTGCGAAGCAAATAAGTGGTGAGTAGTTCACCGACGAGAAGTGGTGCTAAATAACTGATGGTCACAAGAATGAAAAGCGTCCATAAGAGATTATAATCTAACATTAGACGCTCATACGTGAACGACAAAAACAAAATGACGGTGATATGAACTAACGGGTGGAGGTTCCTGAGCAAGGCGTTAAGCACACTACTGATGAATACAGTCAAAATCACGAGCATGAACAAGAAAAACGCAATCAACAACCACATGTAGTCCATACGTCACCACCAAGTTAATTATTGATGTACTTCTCGAACACGTCACCGAAATCTTTCCGGTTCCATTCGTGATAGTGGCCTTGGAGCCAGTCGAACGATTGTTGCGACAAGTCTTTGAACGTCGTCGCGACGTTCATGTCCCCTTGACGGAGGCCGCTCAGAACTGACACGGAATGCGTGAGCGACGCGTTGGCAAATTCAAGCATCTTCCGGCCTTCACGCTGTTTATCAGCGATGGCGAGGAGTGATTTGTACAAGTCTTTGACGTGCTCGATTTGCTTTTTGTTCACGTCGATCGAGTATGGCTTATCGCCGATTGTGAACTTGATCTCGACGTCTAAGTCGACCGTGCCGGCCGTCTCGAACATGACGTGTTGGAGCGGATGTTGCGCGTACGGATAACGATACAAGACGCGCTTCGAACTGATGGCGCTCGCGCCGTCGAGATGGATCATCGCGAGGTTCGTGAAGCAGTACTCATCCGATTTCGACTTGATCAAGAAGTAAATCTTCTCGTTGTCCTCATGTAAGACGTAATCGTCGGCATCGGCCTTGTCGAAGTCTTTCGGGTCGATGACTTCACCGATATCGCTAAAGCCTGTCAAATCAGAAGCTAGTTTTTTGAACATGTACAGTCTCTCCTCAGTAGTGGATTTTGTGCATCTCGACCGGGTCGGACCCGGTCCGCTCGTTCCGGTTGAGTCCGTCGATCGCTGCCATGTCTTCTTTCGTCAACGTGAAGTCGAATACCTGTATGTTTTCACGAATCCGACTCGGTGTGACCGATTTCGGGATGACGGCGACACCGTTTTGAAGATGCCAGCGCAAGATGACTTGGGCCGGGGACTTGCCGTACTTGCTCGCGATGTCGACGATCGTCGCATCCTCGAGCGCCTCACGACCTTTCATGAGCGGACTCCACGCTTGGATCTGGATGTCATAACGCTTGCAGAACGCGATCAATTCTTTTTGGGACAAGTATGGGTGGATCTCAACTTGATTCACCGCCGGTACGATCGCGCACGATTGGATGATCTGTTCGAGGTGTTGAATCTCGAAGTTCGAGACGCCGATGGCCCGTACTTTGCCTTCCTCATACAATTGCTCGAGCGCTTTGTACGTTTCAACGAACTTACCGAAGCGCGGCATCGGCCAATGGATCAAGAACAAGTCGACATAGTCGAGGCCGAGTCGGTCGAGGCTGTCTTGAAACGCCTGGAGCGCCTCGTCGTAGCCGTGAAACTCGTTCCACAGCTTCGTCGTCACGAAGATGTCTTCGCGCGGGACGCTCGACTCGCGGATCGCCTGCCCGACGCTCTCTTCGTTCTGATAGATGGCGGCCGTGTCGATCAACCGGTAGCCGGCGTCGAGTGCCGCCTTGACCGTGTCGACCGTGACCGTCCCGTCTTCAACTTTGTACACGCCGAGACCGAGCATCGGCAGTTTCACATCATTATTGAGTGTTGTCCATTCCATAATTTGATTCCCTCCCTCTCACATCTAACGTTACCGAAAATCACGACAAAGTGAAAGTGAAACCTACAGCCGAATGCTTTCTCCGTGCGCCTTGATCACGATTTGATCGCGTTCGAGTTTGGCTGCGGCGACGAGGCGGTCATACGGCTCCTCGACCGGCTCGTATGATAAGACGAACGTGTCCCAGTGCATCGGGAAGAACCGTTTCGCTCCGCTCTGTTTGAACATCGTCCACGCTTGCTCCGGGGTGCAGTGCGCTTCCTGGAACGAGTCCGGTTGATACGCACCGATCGGGAAGAAGGCGAGGTCGATCGGTTCTTTGTTCGCGAGCCCGTTGAACGCTTCGGTGTACGCCGTGTCGCCGGCGAACAGCATACGGACGCCTTTATATTTCAAGACGTAGCCGTTATAGCCCATGTGTTTGTCCCACGGGAAGCGGTTGCCCCAATGCGCGACCGGGATCGCTTGGACGTTAAGTCCGTTCGCGAGTGTCAACTTGTCGTGGGGATGCATCTCGAGCGTCTGTAGGCTCGGATAGTGACGCAACAGTTTGCTCGTCCCCGGTGCCGAGATGACGACCGTGTCACGGGTGATGAGCCGCTTCAAACTTTTATGGTCGAAGTGGTCCATATGGGCGTGGCTGAGCAAGATGACGTCGACGTGACCGATCTCTTCGATCGAGAGGGCAGGGGCGGTATGCCGTTTCATGCCGAACGTGACGGGACCGACGTGGACACCGATCCGTTTTGAGAATACCGGGTCGGTCAAAATTTTGAGGCCGTACCAATGGATGAGCACGGTCGAGTGGCCGATCCACGTGGCGCTCACGCTCGTCTCGTCGAAAATGGACAAGTCCGGTTTGATCGGCGCCTCTTTAAAGTCAGGACGCGGTAACCGTTGTTTCAGTCGTGTATAAAAGAACGTGCCGACGCTTGCCAAGACAGCGCTCGGGACGAGTAAGTTGCGTAATTTCATGTGAGTCACCTCGTTATATAGGATAGTTTCATCTTAACGCTGACGACTAAGACGTGCATCCGCCCATAGGCGTAGAAACGATGGGAGATTGTGGGTTTGACGATTGCGAATCCGCTTACATTTTGGTAAGGTGGCAGTAGATTAGGAAAGGAAGGTACCGCGTGCTATGAAAAAGTCACACTCACTCAACTGATGAAACGAATCATCACTGTTCGTCTGAACAGTCACGGGTGAAGTGTGTCCAATCTCAAGCTACGGGGTGACCCTTTTTTCCGCTTGACCGGAGATCTTCACACCATCGCTTTCTAGGAGGGCACTGAAAAACCTCCGCTCTATCCGAGCGTGAACAGAAAAAAGGGCGATTGGACCGACTCAAGTCGGGACAATCGCTCTTTTTCCTTGCCCTTATCCTGTTTTTTCTTTTGAGAGGGTGAT
>NZ_SJUU01000008.1:0-145107 GCF_004337115.1 Exiguobacterium sp. SH3S3 | reverse complement strand
GATGAGATTTCCCTTTGAGCAATCAAGAAAGACCCCTCAGAGACGATGAGGTAGATAGGTCATGGGTGGAAGCACGGCGACGTGTGGAGCTGAATGATACTAATCGGTCGAGGCTTTGATCTAGAAACGGTTTGAACTTGATGAGTCTTCAGTTTTCAGGGAACAATTCCCTTGTCTGGTGGCGATAGCGAAGCGGCCACACCCGTTCCCATGCCGAACACGGAAGTTAAGCGCTTCAGCGCCAAAAGTAGTTGGGGGTCTCCCCCTGTGAGGATAGGACGTCGCCAGGCAAACGGTGGTTCTGGAGCATTCGCTCAAGGGCCGCCGCTTTTTTGTATTTTGTATCGTGACTCAAATGAAGGAGAGGAATAACAGATGGCCAAGAAAATCAAAGTATACGTCGAGCCAAACGAGACAGTCGGTGAGTGTTTAGACCGAATCGCTCAAATGGGGTATCGCCCGGTACGAAGGATTGAAAAGCCTGTCTTTGAAAAAACGGGAACCAAAGACGAACCTGTTCATTCTCATCAATCAATCTTATTTGAGTGCGTCGCTCTCAAACCATAATGCCAAACCGTCACGAATGCGTGGCGGTTTTTTTGTTTTTGTAAAAACATCGTAAAGACGAACGATAAATATTCAGACAATTAAATTGTTCGCTGTTTGTTGACATATTTTCAAAGAACGAGGTACGATAGGCTTGTGAGTTAAGAAAATCAAATATTGCTCCATATAATCGCAAGGAAATGGCTTGCAAGTTTCTACCTGATCACCGATTCTGATCAGACTATGGGGTATAGCCGACATTTTTTTGTCATGGCCTATACCCTAAACTGTTTAATCAGTTTAGGGATTTCTTTATTTAAGGGGGACGTTGATGTGAAGGCAACAGTAGGTGTGATCATGGGAAGTTCTTCTGACTGGGAGACGATGAAGCATGCGTGCGACGCGCTAGAAGAGTTAGACATTCCATACGAAAAGCAAGTCGTCTCCGCGCATCGAACGCCGGACTTGATGTTCCAATACGCCGAAGCGGCTCGGGAACGAGGGATACACGTCATCATCGCCGGTGCAGGCGGGGCAGCCCACCTTCCGGGTATGGTAGCAGCGAAGACGACGCTTCCGGTCATCGGAGTCCCGATTCAATCGAAAGCACTGAACGGACTTGATTCGTTACTGTCAATCGTTCAGATGCCAGCAGGTGTTCCTGTCGCAACGGTCGCCATCGGAAAAGCCGGAGCGACAAACGCCGGACTGTTTGCCGCTCAAATTCTCAGTCTTCAATTCCCTGAAGTCATCGATCGTCTAGAAACGTATCGTCAACAAAAACGAGACATGGCGCTGCGCGGAACGGAGGAACTCGTCTAATGAGAATCGGGATATTAGGCGGAGGACAGTTAGGGCGGATGATGTCACTCAGTGCGAGCGCAATGGGTTACGAGACGCTCAGTCTCGACCCGAACCCGACGGCTCCGGCAGCCCAAGTCGCACCGAGTATCGTCGCCGGGTTCGACGACATCTCAGCGGCAAAAGAACTAGCAGGCCGTTCGGACATCGTCACGTACGAATTTGAAAATATCGACTCAGCGATGATTGAGGCGATTGCCGATAAATGTCCGCAAGGGATGGACGTGTTAACAGCGACGCAGCATCGTCTGTTCGAAAAACAGATGATCGAGGCGGCCGGATTGCATGTCGCACCTTACGTGCCGGTCCGATCGGTACGGGACGTTTACCGGGCCGAAGATTTGCTAGGACTCCCATTGGTCATCAAAACATGCCGCTTCGGTTATGACGGGAAAGGGCAAACCGTGCTCCAGACATCACAAGACGTACGCGCGTTCATAGAACAGTTCAATGAAGATGAATATGTCGCCGAGGCGTGGTTGCCATTCCGAAAAGAAATCTCGGTCATCGTGACGAGAGGCGCACATGAGACGACAACATTCCCAATCAGTGAAAACATCCATCAAAATAATATATTACATTTATCGATCGTTCCGGCCCGGCTTGACATGGACATTCTAGAAGATGCGCGCCATTTAGCACTTCAGCTCGCTGACCATGTTGGATTGATCGGTACGCTCGCCGTCGAACTGTTCGTGATGGAAGACGGCGAGCTATACGTGAATGAGCTCGCGCCACGTCCTCACAATTCAGGACACTATACGCTTGATGCATGCGAGACGTCACAGTTCGAACAACACATCCGCGCGATTACGGGCATGTCACTCGGACGGACGACTCAGTACACACCGGTCGTCATGGTCAATCTGCTCGGCGAACATATGGATAAAGTGAACCCACAAACGTTACCATCGAATGTTAAACTACATCTGTATGGAAAAGAAGAAGCGAAACCCGGACGGAAAATGGGGCACTTGAACGTGCTCGGCAGTACCGTCGAGGACGCGCTTCACACCATCGAACAACTGGCAATTTGGAAGGAGACCGTTTTATGATTTCACGTTACACCCGTCCCGAGATGGCGGCGATTTGGACAGATGAGAACAAGTTTGATGCATGGCTCAAAGTAGAGCTTTACGCTTGCGAGGCGTGGAGCGAACTAGGCGTCATCCCGAAAGAGGACGTCAACGTATTATGGGACAAGGCATCATTCGATGTCGAGCGTATCCTTGAGATCGAGCAGGAGACGCGCCATGACGTCATCGCCTTCACACGGGCCGTCTCAGAGACGCTCGGAGACGAGAAGAAATGGGTCCATTACGGTCTCACGTCGACCGATGTCGTCGATACGGCGCTATCGTACTTGATCAAACAAGCGAATGACATCCTTGAAGCCGATATCGATCGCTTCATCGACATCCTCGCCGAGAAAGCGAAAGCCCACAAATATGACATCATGATGGGTCGTACACACGGAGTCCACGCAGAACCGACGACGTTCGGTTTGAAACTCGCACTCTGGTACGAAGAGATGAAGCGAAACAAGAAACGGTTCATGGCCGCACGCGAGACGATCGAGTTTGGAAAAATGAGCGGCGCCGTCGGGACGTTCGCAAACATCGACCCGTTCATCGAGTCGTATGTGTGTGACAAGTTAGGGATTCAAGCAGCCCCGATCTCGACACAGACGTTACAGCGTGACCGCCACGCCGAGTACATGTCGACGCTTGCTTTGATCGCCACATCCATCGAGAAAATGGCGACCGAGATCCGCGGCCTTCAAAAAACAGAGACACGTGAGGTCGAAGAGTTTTTCGCCAAAGGCCAAAAAGGTTCGTCGGCGATGCCGCATAAACGTAACCCGATCGGTTCGGAGAACATGACGGGACTCGCCCGCGTGATTCGCGGTCATATGGTGACGGCATATGAGAACGTCCCGCTTTGGCACGAACGCGATATCTCGCACTCGTCAGCGGAACGGATCATCCTCCCGGACGCGACCGGCCTTCTGAACTACATGCTCAACCGCTTCGGCAACATCGTGAAGAACTTGACGGTGTTCCCGGACAACATGCGCCGCAACATGGACCGGACGTTCGGCATCATCTTCTCACAACGCATCCTGCTCGCCTTGATCGAGAAAGGCTGGTCACGTGAAGCCGCCTATGACGCGGTCCAACCGAAAGCGATGCAAGCGTGGGAAGAAGAGACGATGTTCCGGACGTTGATCGAGCAAGATGCCGAGATGGGCGCACTCTTTACGAGTGACGAACTCGATGATTTGTTCGACCCGAGCCATCACGTACGTCGTGTCGATACAATCTTTGAACGCTGTGGTTTGTGATCGTTGAGGGGCGCTATGCCCCTCTCACTTTAAAGGGGGACGATACAGATGGAAGCAATCTACGAAGGTAAGGCGAAAGCGTTATACGAGACAGAAGAACAAGGTGTGCTCCGTGTCTACTATAAAGATGACGCGACGGCATTCAACGGAGAGAAAAAACAATCGATTGCAGGGAAAGGCGTGTTGAACAACGCCATCACGACGCGTTTGTTCGAGCTCATGCACGACAACAAGATTCCGACCCACTTCATCAAGAAACTGTCAGACCGCGAGCAGCTCGTACGCCGCGTCGACATCATTCCGCTCGAAGTCGTCGTACGCAACGTCGCCGCAGGGAGTCTCGCTAAACGGCTCGGCTGGGAAGAAGGAACGCCACTGTTGTCGCCGATCGTCGAGTTCTACTATAAAGATGACGCACTCGGAGATCCGCTTTTAACTGAGGACCATATCCGTTTACTGCAAGTCGCCACACACAAAGAAGTCGAAACATTGCGACAACTCGGGTTATGGGTGAACGATGTCTTGCTCGACTTCTTCGATGGACACGGTATCGATTTGATCGACTTTAAACTTGAGTTCGGTAAACTCGATGACACGATCATCCTCGCCGATGAGATTTCGCCCGACACGTGTCGCCTGTGGGATAAAGAGACGAAACAAAAGCTCGACAAAGACGTGTTCCGCAGAGACCTCGGATCACTGACAGAGACGTACGGCCAATTGTTAACACGCATAGGGGGAACTGACCAATGAAAAAAGTGAACGTGTACGTGACATTACGTGAAAGTGTACTTGACCCACAAGGCGTCGCCGTCAAAGGCGGACTCGAGCATCTCGGCTTCACAGGCGTCGAATCGGTACGAATCGGTAAAGTCATCGAACTTCAAGTCGCAGACGAGACGACCGAGGCGATGGTCCGTGACATGTGCGAGAAATTGCTCGTCAACACGGTTATCGAGAACTATCGGATCGAGATGGGGGTACTCGCATGAGGTTCGCAGTCATTGTCTTCCCGGGATCAAACTGTGACCTCGACATGTATCATGCGGTCAAAGACGTGCTCGGGGAAGAAGCGGAATATGTATTCCACACGGAGACGTCACTTGTCGGTTTTGATGGTGTGCTGTTACCAGGTGGCTTCTCATACGGGGACTACTTGCGTTGCGGCGCGATCGCCCAGTTCTCACCGATTATGAGTGAGGTGAAGCGATTCGCTGAAGAGGGACGTCCGGTACTCGGCGTCTGCAACGGGTTCCAAGTGCTCGTCGAGGCAGGACTCCTACCCGGCGTATTGATGCGCAACCGTGATTTGAAGTTCATGTGCAAGACGGTCGAACTGAAAGTCGAGACGAACGAGACGATGTTTACGAGCGACTATGCGGTGGGCGAGACGATTCGCGTCCCGATCGCACATGGAGAAGGCAACTACTACTGTGACGAAGCAACACTCGAGACACTGCGAACGAACGGCCAGATCGCTTTCACCTACACAGACAACCCGAACGGATCGGTCGCGAACATCGCGGGCATCACGAACGCACAAGGAAACGTGCTCGGCATGATGCCGCACCCGGAACGAGCGGTCGAGGCGATGCTCGGCGGAGAAGACGGCAAACGGTTATTCACTTCGATTGTAAAATGGGGGACACGACATGTTACTTACAACTGAACCGACAGCGACGCACATCCGTGAACAAAGACTGTATGCCACAATGGGGCTCACTGACGACGAATACGGACTCGTCGTCTCGCTCTTAGGCCGTGACCCGAACTACACCGAGATCGGTTTATTCTCGGTCATGTGGTCTGAACACTGTTCGTACAAAAACTCGAAGCCAGTGCTCCGTAAATTCCCGACGACCGGAAAACACGTCCTTCAAGGACCCGGTGAAGGGGCTGGAATCGTCGATATCGGCGATGGTCAGGCGGTCGCCTTCAAAATCGAGAGCCATAACCACCCGTCGGCCATCGAGCCGTATCAAGGTGCGGCGACAGGTGTCGGCGGGATCATCCGCGACATCTTCTCGATGGGCGCACGTCCGGTCGCACTCCTCAACTCGCTCCGCTTCGGAGATTTGAACGAATCACGTGTGAAACATCTCTTCGGCCATGTCGTCTCCGGCATCGCCGGCTACGGCAACTGTGTCGGCATCCCGACGGTCGGCGGAGAAGTCGCGTTCGACCCGGCCTACGCCGGCAACCCGCTCGTCAACGCGATGTGTGTCGGCCTCATCCGCCACGAAGACATTCAAAAAGGGATCGCCGAGGGGGTCGGCAACTCGGTCATGTACGTCGGGGCGACAACGGGACGCGACGGCATTCACGGCGCCACGTTCGCCTCTGAAGAGCTCGGCGAAGACGCCGATGAGAAACGCCCGGCCGTCCAAGTCGGCGACCCGTTCATGGAGAAGTTGTTGATCGAGGCGTGTCTTGAAGTCATCAAACATCCGGCCCTCGTCGGCATTCAAGACATGGGTGCGGCCGGTCTCACGTCGTCTTCGGCCGAGATGGCATCGAAAGCGGGCATGGGTATCGAGATGAACCTCGACCTCGTCCCACAACGTGAGGCAGATATGACGCCTTACGAGATGATGTTGTCCGAGTCACAAGAACGGATGCTCCTCGTCGTCAAGGCAGGACACGAAGACGAGATCGAAGCGATCGTCACGAAGTGGGGACTTCATGCGATCAAGATCGGCGAAGTCATCGAGCAGAAAGTGCTCCGTCTCGTCCATCACGGCGAAGTAGCCGCTGAAGTGCCGGTCGACGCGCTCGCGGAAGATGCGCCGGTCTATCATAAACCGTCAAAAGTTCCAGCATACTACGAGGCGTTCCAAGCGATGGCGCCGGTTCAACCGGTCGTCACAGACGTGCTCGCGACGTGGAAAGATGTGCTCGCGATGCCGACGATCGCTTCGAAACGCTGGGTGTACGAGCAATACGACCATATGGTCCAAACGTCGACCGTCGTCGCACCAGGTAGCGACGCGGCCGTCATCCGAATCCGTGACACGGACAAGTCGCTCGCGATGACAACCGACTGTAACGCGAAGTATGTCTACCTCGACCCGCGCGTCGGCGGTGCCATCGCAGTCGCTGAAGCGGCGCGCAACATCATCGCGAGCGGTGCCGAGCCACTCGCACTCACCGATTGCCTGAACTTTGGGAGTCCGGACAAACCGGAAGGGTTCTGGCAGCTCGACCAAGCCGTCGAAGGTATGGCCGAGGCGTGTTTGGCACTCGACACACCGGTCATCGGCGGGAACGTCTCGCTTTATAACGAGTCGAACGGGACGGCGATCTACCCGACACCGGTCGTCGGCATGGTCGGTTTAATCACGAAGCCGGAACATATCACGACGTCACACGCCAAGACAGCTGGAGATGTCATCTTCCTTCTCGGCGATACGAAGCCTGAATTTGGCGGCAGTGCGCTACAAATGTTGCAAGACGGAAAAGTGAGCGGACAAGCACCGACGCTCGACCTCGAGATCGAGAGCCGTCACCAGCAAGCGCTGCTCACGGCAATCCGTCAAGGACTTGTCACGGCAGCTCACGACGTGTCAGAAGGTGGCTTAGCGGCGGCACTTCCTGAGCTCGTGTTCGGCACGGGGCTCGGTGCAGACGTCAGCGTCGACACGGATCTCGTGACGACACTGTTCAGCGAGTCACAGTCGCGCTTCCTCGTCACGGTCGCGCCAATTTACGCGGACACGTTCGCCAAACTGACGAAGGCGACACGAATCGGTCAAGTGACCGAAGCGACGCAACTGACGGTCCGCTCGAGCGATCGGTTAATTGAAATGGACGTCACTGAACTTGAACGTGTATGGGAAGGAGCTATTCCATGTTATATGACATCCGAGGCATGAACGAGGAGTGTGGGGTGTTCGGGGTGTTCAATCACCACGAAGCGTCACACCTCGCCTACTACGGACTGCACAGCCTGCAACACCGAGGTCAGGAAGGGACGGGTATCGTCACGGCCGACGGTGAACGCCTGCATGCGAAACGCGGGCTCGGTCTCGTCGCCGAAGTGTTCGACGAGCCGTCACTCGATGCCCTGACCGGACATCACGCCATCGGTCACGTCCGTTATTCGACCGCGGGCGGCAACACGCTTGAGAATGTCCAACCGCTCCATTTCAAATCGCTCACCGGGGACCTTGCGATGGCGCATAACGGCAACCTCGTCAACGCCAACGAGTTGAAGCATATGCTCGAGGCGGAAGGGGCAATCTTTCAGACGACGTCTGACACGGAAGTCGTCGCCCACTTAATCAAACGGAGCCGCGGCAACTCATTGAAAGAGCGGATCTCGGACAGCTTGGCGCGTCTCGTCGGCGCGTTCGCGTTTCTTTTCTTGACGGAAGACGCGATTTACGTCGGCGTCGACGTCCATGGTTTGCGTCCCCTCTCGCTCGGAAAGACTGAAGACGGGGCGTTCGTGTTCGCTTCAGAGACGTGCGCGTTCGACGTCGTGGGGGCGACGTACGTACGTGACGTCGAACCGGGCGAACTGTTGATGATCACGAAAGACGGAATCGTCTCAGAACGTTACAGTGAAGCAGCGGTCCGGGCGATGTGTTCAATGGAATACATCTACTTCTCGCGGCCAGACTCGATCATCGACGGCATCAACGTCCATACGGCCCGTAAGGCGATGGGGAAAAAGATGTTCAACGAGGCACCGGTCGAGGCGGATGTCGTGACCGGTGTCCCGGACTCGAGCATCTCGGCAGCCATCGGGTACGCCGAGGCGAGCGGGATCCCGTACGAGATGGGTCTCATCAAAAACCGTTACGTCGGGCGGACGTTCATCCAGCCGTCACAAGAATTGCGTGAGCGTGGCGTCAAGATGAAGCTGTCGGCGCTACGTGGGGTCGTCAACGGCAAGCGTGTCATCATGGTCGATGATTCGATCGTCCGTGGTACGACGAGCCGTCGCATCGTCAAGTTGCTGCGGGAAGCCGGGGCAACCGAAGTACATGTGCGCATCACGTCACCACCGATCAAACATCCGTGCTATTACGGTATCGATACATCATCAAAGGACGAGTTGATCGCGGCCACCAAATCGATCGAAGAGATTAAACAAGAGATCGGGGCCGACTCATTAGCGTTCCTCACATTAGACGGTACGGTCGAAGCAATCGGCCGACCGTTCGAAGGAAACTTGCGCGGGCAGTGTGCCGCTTGCTTCACCGGACTTTATCCAACTGAACTGGCGGAACTTGTGACAGAGACAAAAGCTTGAGGGGGACTGACGATGAGTTTAAGATATGAACAAGCGGGTGTGAATTTAGAGGCAGGTTATGAAGCGGTGTCACGCATGAAGCGTCACGTCGCACGGACGATGCGTCCAGAAGTGATGACCGGACTTGGCAGTTTCGGGGCGATGATCGATCTCGGCTCGATGCAATTGAAACATCCGATCCTCGTGAGCGGGACGGACGGGGTCGGCACGAAGCTAAAACTCGCGTTCGCGCTCGACCAACATGATACGATTGGAATCGATTGCGTGGCGATGTGTGTCAACGACTGTCTCGTCCACGGAGCCGAACCGCTCTACTTCTTAGACTATATCGCGACCGGAAAAGCGGAACCGGCGAAGCTCGAACGCATTGTCGCGGGTGTGGCCGAAGGCTGCGTCCAAGCAGGGTGTGCCCTCGTCGGCGGCGAGACGGCCGAGATGCCGGGCATGTATCCGGACGGGGAGTACGATATCGCCGGATTTGCCGTCGGTGTCGTCGAGAAAGAGCTACTCATCGATGGACGGACGATCGAAGCGGGGGACATCGTTCTAGGGTTAGCTTCGTCAGGTGTCCATTCGAACGGTTTCTCACTCGTCCGTCACATCGTCGAGGCGCAAGGGCTCGAGTACACGGATGAAATCGCGATGCTCGATACGACGCTCGGGAACGCATTATTGCTACCGACCCGCATCTATTCGGAAGCGGCGAAAGCGGCCATTTCGACCGGACTCGTCCAAGGGATGGCCCACATCACTGGCGGCGGTTTCTATGAGAACGTGCCGCGCATGCTGCCTGAAGGTCTTGGTGTCACGTTTGACGCATCAAGCTGGCCGAGCCTGCCGGTATTCGACTGGCTCGAACAAGTCGGCCACGTGTCGAAGCAAGAGATGTTCAACGTGTTCAATATGGGAATCGGCTTCATGATCACGGTACGTCCCGAAGACGTCGACACGGTACAAGCCGCGCTCGAACGGGTCGGCGAAACGTCGCATCGGATCGGCAAAGTCGAAGCGAAACCAGGCGTCCGGATTATGGGGGTCGACCAGTGAAGCGGTTCGCTATCTTCGCCTCTGGATCTGGGAGCAACGCCGAAGCGATTTGGGAAGCGATTGAGCGCGGCGAGCTGAGTGGACAGTGTATGCTCCTCGTCACGGATAAGCCTGAGGCGAAAGTGCTCGAGCGGGCAGACCGTCATCATATCCAGACGTTCTCATTCGAGCCGAAGGCGTATGCGTCAAAGTCAGAGTTTGAGTGGGAGCTGCTCGTTCTGTTAGAAGCGCTACACGTCGACTATATCGTCTTGGCGGGTTATATGCGTTTAATCGGGGATGTGCTGCTCGCGGCGTATCCGGGTCGGATCATCAACATCCATCCGTCGCTCTTGCCGGCCTTCCCAGGAAAAGACGCAATCGGTCAAGCGCTTGCCGCGAACGTGTCGACGAGCGGTGTCACCGTCCATTACGTCGACGCCGGGATGGACACGGGTCCAATCATCGCGCAAGAAGAAGTCGACATCGCGGGATGTGACCGCATCGAGGCGGCCCACCGGATTCAAGCGATCGAACACCAACTCTATCCACGCGTATTACAACAAGTGTTGAACCAACAGGAGGTTTTCAAGTGAGAGCATTACTGAGTGTGTCAGATAAAACAGGTATCGTCGAACTTGCGCGCGTCTTGCACGAAGCGGGCATCGAACTCATCTCGACAGGCGGGACGGAAGCGGCACTCGTCGCGGCCGGACTGCCCGTGAAAAATATTTCGGAAGTGACATCGTTCCCCGAGATGCTCGACGGACGTGTCAAGACGCTCCATCCGCTCGTCCATGGCGGTCTGCTCGGACGCCGTGATTTAGACTCACACGTCGAACAGATGAAACATCACCACATTGAGCCGATCGACTACGTCGTCGTCAACTTGTATCCGTTCAAAGAGACAATCGCGAAAGAGAACGCGACGTATGAAGAGGCGATTGAAAACATCGATATCGGCGGCCCGAGCATGCTCCGTTCAGCCGCGAAAAACCATGCGAGCGTGACGGTCGTCGTCGACCCGGCCGACTACGGCAACGTTGCCGCAGAGATTCAGAATGGCGGTACGTCGTTTGAGACGCGGCAACGACTCGCTTTGAGGGCGTTCCGTCATACGGCAGCGTACGACGCCTTGATTGCCGACTATTTAGGTCAGCAAATCGGCGAAACGTTCCCAGAACAGCTGACGGTCACGTACGAAAAAGTCCAAGACCTTCGTTACGGGGAGAACCCGCACCAACAGGCGGCGTTCTATAAGACACCGCTCTATGACGGCATGACGCTCGCCGATGCGGTGCAACTGCACGGCAAAGAACTCTCGTATAACAACATCCAAGATACGAACGCGGCGCTCGAGGCGCTCAGCGAGTTGACGGAACCGGCAGCGGTCGTCGTCAAACATATGAATCCATGCGGCGTCGCTGTCGGTCGGACGATCAGCCAAGCGTTCGCTCGCGCCCATGCGGCCGACCCGGTCTCGATTTTCGGCGGCATCGTCGCCCTCAATCGTGAAGTCGACCTCGAGACGGCAGAAGCGCTCCGCAACATCTTCTTAGAGATCGTCATTGCCCCATCCTTTAGCGAGGCAGCACTTGACCGATTGAAAGAGAAAAAGAATTTACGTCTATTGACGCTTGAGATGGGGCAGATGACAGGCATGCGTCTGACGGCAGTCGCGGGCGGTCTCCTCGTCCAAGACGGCGACGATATGACGCTCGACGATGCTTCGTGCCAAATCGTGACCGACCGTCGTCCGACGGCGGCCGAATGGGAAGACTTGAAGCTCGCGTGGCGTGTCGTCAAACACGTGAAATCAAACGCAATCGTCGTGGCGAAAGACGAGACGACGATCGGCATCGGTGCCGGACAGATGAACCGGGTCGGTGCGGCGAAAATCGCTTTCGAACAGGCAGGGGATCGTGCAGTCGGTGCCGCGCTTGGTAGCGACGCGTTCTTCCCGATGGGCGATACGGTCGAAGCTGCAGCTGCAGCCGGCATTACGGCCATCATCCAGCCAGGTGGTTCGATTCGGGACGACGAGTCGATTGAAGCGGCGAACCGTCACGGCATTACGATGGTGTTCACTTCAGTCCGACATTTCAAACATTGAGAGGAGCAAGAGGATGAACGTACTCGTCATTGGCCGCGGCGGCCGTGAACACGCGCTCGCATGGAAGTTGAGACAAGACGGGCATGACGTATTCGTCGCCCCGGGTAACTTGAACATGGACGGTGTGACGTGTGTGCCGATTGAAGAGACGGACGTCACCGCACTCGTCCGCTTCGCAGAGACCGAAGACATCGATTGGACGATCGTCGGTCCTGAGTCAGCGCTCATGGCGGGTGTCGTTGATGCGTTCAACGCGAGCGGACGACGCATCTTTGGACCGACGAAAGCAGCGGCGTTGCTAGAAGGCAGCAAAGCGTTCGCCAAAGAAATCATGCGTGAAGCGAACATCCCGACGGCAGCTTATGAGACGTTCATGGAAGCGGAAGCGGCGCTCGCTTATATTGAGTCAATCGGGGCACCGCTCGTCGTCAAAGCGGACGGTCTCGCAGCCGGTAAAGGGGTCACGGTCGCCTTCTCGCTCGATGAGGCACGTGCGGCGATTCATGACATCTTCACGACCGACAAGTTCGGTGACCAGTCACGCGTCGTCATCGAAGAATTTTTGGACGGGGAAGAGTTTTCACTCATGGCGTTCGTCTCCGGTGAACACGTCATCCCGATGATCACGTCGCAAGACCATAAGCGCGCTTTCGACGGGGACAAAGGACCGAACACGGGCGGGATGGGGGCGTATAGCCCGATGCCGCATTTAGAAGAAGCCGTTTATATGGAGTCGGTGGAGCGTGTGCTCGTCCCGCTCGCGCGGGCGATGGTGGAGCGGGGGACGCCGTTCGAAGGATTCTTATATGCGGGTCTGATTCTGACGGAAGACGGACCGAAAGTGATCGAGTTCAACGCCCGGTTCGGTGACCCGGAAACCGAAGTCATCCTCCCGAACTTGGCATCGCCGCTCCTTGACGTCATCGAGGCGGTCATCGCTAAACGACCGTATGCGATTGAATGGCTTGACGGGTATACGATTGGTGTCGTCGTCGCGGCCGCCGGTTATCCGGAACAAGCAACGACGGGGCAAGTGCTCTCAGGTTTTGAGCGCTTACCGAAAGATGTGCTCGTGTTTCATGCTGGGACGACGCGCGAAGGAAGTCACATCGTCGGGAACGGTGGGCGACTGTTCGTCATCACGTCGACGAAACCGACCTTGCTTGAAGCGAAGACAGCCGTTTACGACGCGCTCGAAAAGTTAACATTACCGCAAACGTTCCATCGTCGAGATATCGGCGGACGGGCGCTGGCGCGGATTTTTTAAAGGATGGGTCAACCCATCTTTTTTTTCATGCGAAAAAAAGGGAATACCGACTTCCTTGCTCTACAATGGTGAAGTAGATTGAAGGAAGAAGGTGGTCGACGTGCGCATTCGGACGAAGCTGATGATTGCGGTTGCCGTGAATATACTCGTGTTTGTCGGTGTCATCTTTTTTGTGATCCGTCCCTACTTTATCGAGAAAAGCATGGAGCAAGACCGTCAAACGGTCGAGAGTCAAATTGCGAGTGTGACCGAGACGCTCGCGAATCGGAAGAGTACGCTTGAACGGACACTCGTCGACTGGGCGGTGTGGAACGACACGTATACGTTCATTCAAAATCAGAACGATTCTTACATAGCAAGCAACATAGATGAGGAGTCGCTCGAAAACTTGAGTGTGCAAGCGATTGTGTACTTGAACCGTGAAGGCGAGGTCCACTATTCGACATTCCGTCAAGAAGACGCTCCGTTGTCTAAAACGGATCGGCAAACAATCATCGCGGAGATTACGAATCGGTTGAGCCTGGGACTAGAAACACAAAACGGTGTATATGACAGCGACTATGGACCGATCCTATACGCCAGTCACCCGATCTTACGGAGTGATAGGAGCGGACCGGCTCAAGGAACGCTCGTCATGCTTGAATTTGTTGACGTGGATTTTTTGGCAGACTTAAGCACCCAGACGAAAATCCCGCTGACGATTCAGCCTGTCGAACATAGTGAGACGAAGATGACGTTCAAAAACGAGGGGACCGAGGTCGTCGTGCCACTTGACACCGTCTTTCAAACGGCAGACTTTGAAGTCGGCTTTATTGTCGAACCGACCCATTACCAGAACACGATCTCGATGCTGAGGCTCGGGATGTTGTCGTTGCTTGCTTTAGCGTTAGGTCTGTTCTTGTCGCTTCTATGGACGATACATCACGTCGTGATTCGGCGGGTGATGGAAATCGTCGATGAGTTGAAACACATCACGGTCGAGCGGGATAGCCGGCTCCGTCTGCGTCGAGATCAACATAGCCGAGACGAGATCGAACAGATGGCGACGAGCATGAACGAAGTGCTCTCGGCACTCGAAGATACGCGGGCAGAAGTGCTCGATCGCGCGTTTCGTGATGCGTTGACGTTGCTGCCGAACCGGCTCGCCCTCGAAGACTATTTTTCGACCGTGAGGGGGAGCCATGAACGGATCGGTGTGATCGGTTTGGACTTAGACGACTTCCGACGTATCAACGACCAGTTCGGTCACCGTACCGGTGATGCCGTCTTGATTTACATCGCGTCGCGTCTGAATTTCTATAAAGAAGCGGGATTTGCAGCCCGGCTCGGTGCGGATGAGTTCATTTTCTTGCACCCAGATTGGACATTCGAAGAATTGAAGCCGATCGCGCGACGGCTGACGAAAGATTTGAAAGACTGGTCCGACGTGAACGGTGTCAAAGGAATGACGGCGACAATCGGTCTCGATGTATTCGCCTGTCGCGAGTCGCATCATACGTACGAAGTCATGATGGGACGTCTCGACGTCGTCATCCATGAGGCCAAACTGTCCGGGAAAAATCGGATCCTATCGTTCCAAGACATCGAGGATGGAAGTCACTATCTCCAGACGCTCGAGATGGAGCGTGACTTACGCTACGCGCTTGAACATGAAGAATTCGAGCTATACTACCAGCCGATTGTGTCCCCGCGCCCGTTCGCTGTCCGCGGGGTCGAGGCGCTCATTCGCTGGAACCATCCGGATAAAGGACAAATTTCACCTGGGCTGTTTATCCCGATTGCGGAGCAGCTGGGACTCATCTCGGACATCGGGCGCTGGGTACTCAGGCAGTCCATATTGGAGATGAAAGAGTACGCAGCCCGCCATCACTTGTTCTTGTCGATCAACGTCTCGAAGCGTCAAATCGCGGACGGTTCGTTCCTTCAGGAGTTAGAGGAAGTGTTGCGTGACACAGGGTTTGACCCGCTCCTGCTCCATGTCGAAATTACGGAGAGCGAGGTCGGGGGCAACTTGTATGAGCTGCAACAGTTCATCCGTTCGCTCAAAGCGATTGGCGTCAAGATCTCACTCGACGACTTCGGTGTCGGCACATCGTCGCTGTCGTTCTTACAATCGCTGCAGCTCGACATCATCAAGATCGATCAAAACTTCGTCAAAGGGATTCCTGAGAACACGTTCGACCGGGCCCTCCTCGAAGGTCTGTACCAGACGTTCCATACGCTCGGGCTCGACATCGTCACCGAAGGGGTCGAACGTCCGGAACAGCTCGCGTTCGTGCTCGAGCATAGCGGTTCATTGATTCAAGGCTACCATTACAGCAAGCCGGTTCCGCTCGCGCAACTGGAGCATTATTTGAAGAACACGGCAACGATGTACGATTGGTGAAGGCGCCTCTGTGAAGAGGCGTCTTTATTATGTGAATTCCGTGTGAATTACGTTACAATTGGCAACATAGCTTGCAGGTGTTTCATAGAAAAGGTAAACTTGAAACAAATGAAAGAAAACGCTTACAATATTATTTTTTGATACTATTGAAGCGATTAAGGGAGGACTGGGTTCGATGCCTTTAAAACGATCGGCGCGGGCACCGTGGTCAAAAGCGATGATTCGCTCACAACTTGAAGTCGTGGATCAATTGCGACCACCTTCGCTCGTATTGACAAACGCCACATACTTAAACGTGTACGTGAAACAGTGGAAACAGGCTAACATATGGATTGAAAACGACCGCATCGTTTACGTCGGACCAGACGTGCCGGATTCGGCCGTCGAGACGGTCGACATGACCGGGAAATATATCGTACCAGGTTACATCGAGCCGCACGCGCATCCGTTCCAACTTTATAATCCGGCGACGCTGTCGAAGTATGCAGGCGAGCGGGGTACGACGACGCTCGTGAACGATAACATGCTTCTTTTTTTACAAGACAAGGAGCAAGCGTTTGCGCAACTCGAGGCGATTCAACAGCTCCCGACGAGCACGTATTGGTGGGCTCGACTCGACACGCAAACCGAGCTCGACCGCGACAGCGTCCTCGTCGACTCGGAGCGCGTCCACGCTTGGTTCAATCATCCTGACGTCGTCATGGCCGGAGAATTGACGGCTTGGCCGCGTACGTTAAAAGGTGACGATGAGATGCTCCAATGGATGCTCGACGCGGAGACGTGCGGTCTCCCGGTCGAAGGACATTTCCCTGGCGCGTCCGCGAAGACGTTGACGAAGATGGCGCTGATGGGTGTTCACAGCGACCATGAGGCGATGACGGCGAACGAGGCGTTATGCCGACTCGAACATGGCTATACGACGACACTCCGCCATTCGTCGATCCGTCCCGATTTGCCGGGCATGATTCGTGGGTTATTGGACGCAGGTCTCGAAGCGTTCGACCACTTGATGGTAACGACGGATGGTTCGACCCCTGGGTTTTATCAGGACGGCCTTCAAGACGCGCTCGTGAAGATTATGATCGAGGCGGGTCTGCCTGCCATCGAGGCGTATCGGATCGTGTCGCTCAACGTGGCGCGGCACTTCGGACTCGATCACGTCCTCGGCTCGATTGCGCCGGGACGGATCGCCCACCTGAACATCCTCGATGCGATCGATGAGCCGCGTCCGTCGGCCGTCATCGCCAAAGGCCAATGGATCTATCGGGATGGGGCCTCGTTCTTCCCGAACGAACTCATCGAGGCGGCGCTCGCGCTCATGCCGGCGACCGACGTCGCGATCGACTTGACGCCAAACGATTTATCGTTCAGCATGCCGGTCGGGCTCGATATGGTCAACTCGGTCATCATGAAGCTGTTTAAAATCACACACGACACCGGCCAAGACGAACTGCCGCGCGACTGCGACGAATCGTTCTTGATGCTGTTAGATAAAGAAGGGAAATGGCGGCTCAATACGGTACTTAAAGGGTTCGCCAACGATTTTGGCGGTCTTGTCAGCTCGTATTCGATCAGCGGAGACTACTTGATCCTCGGGAAGTGTAAACAAGACATGTTGATGGCGTTCGAACGGATGAAAGAGCTCGGCGGCGGGATCGTCCTCGTCGACCGGGGGGAAATCATCGCTGAGATCCCGTTACCGCTTTGCGGGATGACTTCGACAGAGCCGCTCGAACAATTGATTGTCCAAGAACAACGGTTGCGTGCCGAGCTGATCGCCCGCGGCTATCACTTCGAAGACCCGATCTATACGTTGCTGTTCCTGGCGTCGACCCACTTGCCTTACGTCCGGGCGACACCGCTCGGTATATACGAAGTTATGAAAAAACAAATACTATTTCCGGCAATTTTACGATGAACAGTTGAGTCCGAGCCGGTCGTGCTTTAGAATGATAAAGAAGTACGATGAGAGAGGATGCTTGCGGATGCAACTCGATAAATTACGAGGACGAGAGCTCGATCAGCTTTTTGAAGCGATTTTGAAGCTTGACACACTCGAAGACTGTTATCAACTATTCGAAGATTTAGCGACCGTGAACGAAGTGCAGGCGTTGTCCCAACGGTTAGAAGTGGCACGCCAAATTCGTGAAGGTAGCACGTATCATAAAATTGAAGAAGCGACAGGTGCTTCGACGGCCACGATTTCCCGCGTCAAGCGTTGCTTGAATTACGGGTCAGGCGGCTATGATCTTGCCCTTGAACGTCTACAACAATCAGAAGGTGACTCGTAAGAGTCATCTTGTTTTTGATGGAGAGGAGGGGCGAGATGCAAGATAAGTTCATGAAACGAAATTTACAACTGTTTTTCCGGAAGTTGACACCAATCCAGACGCTCGTGTTGATTTATAGCGCCGCGGTCGTCCTAGCCATCGTTTTGTTGGCGCTACCAATTGCGAGGCAACCAGGTGTGACGATTACGTTCACCGACCTCGTCTTCTTCGCGGTCAGTTGCGTCAGTGTCACCGGACTCACCCCGATTGTCGTGACCGATACGTTCTCGACGTTCGGACTGTTCATCATTTTATTCATCGTTCAAGTGAGTGGGGTCGGTTTGATCAGTCTCCACGTCATCATGTGGATCTTGCTCGGGAAACGAATCGGATTCCGCGAGCGCCAGTTGATTTTGCGCGACCAGAACCAGACGTCGATGTCTGGCATCGTCAAATACATCGCGGAAATCGTCATTACCGTTATCGCGATTGAAGCGGTAGGGGCGATCCTGCTCGGGGTCCATTACTTAAACTACTTTGACACGGCCGGAGAGGCGTTCCTGCAAGGCCTGTTCGGTTCGATCAGTGCGACGACTAACGCCGGATTCGATATTACCGGCAGTTCGCTCGCGCCGTTCCGTGAAGATCCGTTCGTCATCTTCACGCAAATCGTGCTCATGACTGGCGGCGCAATCGGCTTCCCGGTGCTCGTCGAGATTCGGACATATTTGACGAACCGGATCAGTCGCAAGAGTGGGAACTTCCCGCGTCGTTTTTCTTTGTTCACGAAGTTGACGGTATCGACGTTCTTCATTTTGATCGCCGTTGGAACGGTCGGTCTGTTCTTGTTCGAATACAATAACGCCTTCAAAGAGTTGCCGCTTTGGCTCGCGCTTTCCGATTCGTTGTTCCAGTCTGTGACGACGCGAAACGGAGGGCTGTCGACGGTCGACGTCAACTTGTTCTCCGAAGGCAGTATGCTGCTCTTATCCATCTTGATGTTCATCGGGGCCTCGCCGTCTTCTGTCGGCGGGGGGATTCGGACGACGACGTTCGCCGTCGCCGTGCTCGGGGTCATCGCGTTCATTCGCGGGGACTCGTCGATCAAGGTGTTCGGACGTGAGATCGTGCTCGAAGATATTTGGAAAGCGTTCGTGATCATCACGGTATCGCTCGCCGTCTTGTTGACGGGGGTCTTAGTGCTCACGTTCTTTGAAGACGCATCGCTCACGCGCATTTTGTTTGAGGCGTGTTCAGCGTTCGGGACGACCGGGCTTTCGGTCGGCCTCTCGTCGGAGTTTAGCAATGTCGGCAAATGGGTGCTCACGATGCTCATGTTCATCGGTCGGATCGGTGTCATCGCCTTCATCTTGCTCTTGCAACGGAGACAACCGAAGCGAATGTACAACTATCCGAAAGAATCGATTATCTTAGGTTAAGGAGATTGTGACATGAAGGCATTTTGGATCAATTTCGGTTACGTGTTCGCTGTTCCAGTGTTGCCGTTTATCGCCGTCGTGAACGGGACGGCGCTTTGTTCGCCGGATTCACCGCTACTCGATATCCCCGTGCTTGGCTTTTTCTTGGCCAACCCGCTCTGGTTCGTCCCGGTCTATGGTTTGTTCGCGCTCCTCGTCGCCAAATGGTTGACGGAGCGCGAGCGTAGCCGGACCGCACGTACATGACTTGCTTCGGCAAGTCTTTTTTTGTCCAACAGATGCAACCTGTCCTAAAAATCGCTACACTAGAGAAGGTATCGAATGGAGGGAAGATGGATGGATTTTCAGACGTGGCGCCATGTGTTTAAACTGGACCCGAACAAAAAGCTCGATGAATCGGCACTTGCCGCGCTCGTCCGTTCAGGTACGGACGCGTTTCTCATCGGTGGTACGGACGGGGTCGATGCGGAGAACACGTTCGCCCTTTACGCACGGCTGCAAGGTTGCGGGATTCCGGTCGCGCTCGAGATGAGTCATCCTGAACACGCCATCCGTGGATTCGATCATTACTTTATCCCGACGGTGTTGAACGCCGGCACCGTCGATTGGGTCGTCGGTCATCAAATGCGGGCTTTCGAACGGTACGGCCATCTGTTTGACTCAAATAACGTGACCGGACAAGGGTATATCGTCTTGAATCCGGAAGCGAAAGTGGCCGCTGTGACCGGGGCGAGAGCAACGTTGACGCTTGAAGAAGTCGTCGCCTACGCCGAAACAGGTCATCATCTGTTCCGTCTCCCGTCGCTTTATCTCGAATATAGCGGCACGCTCGGTTCACCTGACGTCGTCAAAGAAGTGAAGCTGGCTTTACCCAATGCCCACGTGTTTTATGGGGGCGGCATCGACGGGAGCGACACGGCCCGGATGATGGCCGAATACGCCGACACGATCGTCGTCGGCAACATCATTTACGACAATCTCGAAGGGGCGCTTGCGACTGTGCAAGTAGTCCGTTAAAATAAGAACAAATGTTTGGAAATAAGGAAGGATACCCCCTATGTATAACTTAAGCGAAGAATTAGTCAAAGGCATGAACCCGCCACAAGCAGAAGCGGTCAAATATACAGACGGTCCGCTCTTGATCATGGCTGGTGCCGGATCAGGTAAGACACGTGTGTTGACGCATCGCGTCGCCTATTTGATGGCGTCGAAACAAATCGCGCCATGGAATATTCTCGCGATCACGTTCACGAACAAAGCAGCCCGTGAGATGAAAGACCGGATTGCCCGTCTCGTCGGCGGCGTGGCAGACGACATTTGGATTTCGACGTTCCACTCGATGTGTGTGCGCATCTTGCGCCGCGACATCGACCGGATCCGTTACGACCGTAACTTCTCGATTTTGGATTCGTCCGATCAGCTCACGGCGATCAAGCAAGTGCTCAAAGAGTTGAACCTCGATCCGAAGAAGTACGAGCCCCGGACGTTACTCGGGATGATCTCGAACCATAAAAATGAACTGCGCACAGCGAAAGACGCGGCCGGACTCGTCGGCAACAATCCGTACGAAAAAGTCATCTCGGACGTCTACACGGCGTATGAGAAGAAGCTGAAACACAACAACGTCCTCGACTTCGATGACCTCATCATGAAAGCGATCCAGTTATTCGAAGAAGCCCCGGACGTGCTCGCATTCTATCAGAAGAAGTTCCAATACATCCACGTCGATGAATATCAAGATACGAACCGGGCCCAGTATACGCTCGTCAAGATGCTCGCGGCCGCTCACGAGAACCTATGTGTCGTCGGTGACTCGGACCAGTCGATCTATCGCTGGCGCGGGGCCGACATCGCCAACATTTTGACGTTCGAGAAAGACTATCCGAGCGCGCACGTCATCTTGCTCGAACAGAACTATCGGTCGACGAAACGGATTCTAGAAGCGGCGAACGGGGTCATTAAAAACAACTCGACCCGTAAAGACAAAAACTTATGGACCGATAACGACGAGGGAGAGAAACTGCTCATCCACGTCGCCTCGGACGACCGGGACGAAGCGTTCTTCATCATCAACGAGATGAAAGAACTGCGCCAAGAAGGCATCGAATACGGCCAGATGGCCGTCTTATATCGGACGAACGCCCAGTCGCGTGGTCTCGAGGAAACGTTGCTCAAGTCGAACATCCCATACAAGATGGTCGGCGGCACGAAGTTCTATGAGCGTAAAGAAATTAAAGACATCCTGTCGTACTTGCGCTTGATCGCCAATCCGGACGAGGACCTCTCGTTCGTCCGCGTCGTCAACGAACCGAAACGCGGCATCGGCGCGGCGACGGTCGATAAGCTCGGCGACTTCGCCGGTATGCAAGGCGTCTCGCTCATGGAAGCGATTCGCGACATCGAACTGTCGGGTATCGCGCCGCGAGCGGCGACGAAGCTGACCGAGTTCCGCCAGCTTATGATCGACCTTCGGCAAATGGCAGACTATTTGTCGATCTCTGAACTGATTGAAGAAGTACTGAAGAAGTCAGGCTATGAAGAGATGCTTAAAATCGAGAAGACGCTCGAAGCCGAGAGCCGCCTCGAGAACTTACAAGAATTTCTCTCCGTCGCTCAAAACTTTGAGAAGGAGAGCGAAGAGCAGACGCTCGTCGCCTTCTTGACCGATTTGACGCTCGTCTCAGACCTTGACTCGCTTGAAGAAGTCGATGAGTTGCATCAAGTGACGCTCATGACACTTCACTCGGCGAAAGGGCTCGAGTTCCCGGTCGTCTTCTTGATCGGGATGGAAGAAGGGCTGTTCCCGCACAGCCGTTCGTTGAATGACCCGGAAGAGATGGAAGAAGAACGCCGTCTCGCCTACGTCGGCATCACCCGTGCCGAGAAGCGCCTTTATTTGACACGGGCTCAGTCGCGCATGTTGTACGGACGGTTCCAAAACAATCCGGAATCCCGTTTCTTGCACGAGTTGCCGGAAACGCTGCTCGAACGTTCGGGCAAAGCGAAAAAAGCGATGCCGTGGAATCCGGTCGAATCACCTGGGAAGTTGCCAGTCAATGGGTTCAGCTCGAAACCGAAGCCAAAAGTCGCTCAATCGTCAGGTGCCGAGTCGATAAGCTGGCAAGTCGGGGATAAAGCGAATCATAAAAAATGGGGACAAGGGACGGTCGTTCAGACACGTAGCGAGGGCGATCAGCTCGAACTTGATATCGCCTTCCCGCAAGTCGGCATTAAACGCCTGCTCGCCAAATTTGCCCCGATCGAAAAAGCGTGAGGTGATCGTATGGAGATGACAGAACACGTCGAAACGTTACGACAAAAGTTGAACCAATACGGCTATGAATATTATGTGCTTGACCGGCCGAGCGTCCCGGACGCCGAGTACGACCGGCTCATGAACGAGTTGATTCAAATCGAGACGGACTATCCGGAGCTTAGGAGCCCGGATTCGCCGACGCAACGCGTCGGCGGCGCCCCGCTCGATGCGTTCGTGAAAGTGACGCACGATACCCCGATGCTCTCGCTCGGCAACGTGTTCTCGAAAGACGATTTGATCGAGTGGGTCGAGCGGATTGAAAAAGATCTTGGCTATGCCCCGTTGTTCGTCGCCGAGCTGAAGTTCGACGGTCTTGCCGTCTCGCTCAAATACGAGGACGGTCGCCTCAAGCGCGGGGCGACGCGTGGAGACGGGACGACAGGCGAAGACATCACGCAAAACTTGAAGACGATTCGCACGATCCCGCTCCGTCTGAATGAGGATGTGACGTTCGAAGTGCGCGGCGAGGCGTATATGCCGAAACGTTCGTTCGAACACTTGAACGACGAGCGGGAACGCCTTGGGGAGCCGTTGTTCGCCAATCCGCGTAATGCGGCCGCGGGGTCCCTGCGTCAGCTCGATTCGAAGATCGCGTCGTCACGAAATCTCGCCTTCTTCGCGTATGGGCTCGTCTCAAACGATGAGCTCGTCGCGTCACATGATGAGTCGCTCGAATACTTGAAGCGTCTCGGGATCGCCGTGAGCGGGGAATATACGACATGTCGGACAGCGGACGAGCTGTGGGACTATATCGAGATGTACGTGACGAAACGTTCAGAACTTCCGTATGAGATTGACGGGATCGTCATCAAAGTCGCGGCTTACGAAGAACAAGAACAGCTCGGTTTTACGGCCAAGAGCCCGCGCTGGGCCGTCGCCTATAAATTCCCGGCCGAAGAAGTCGTCACGACGATCGAAGACGTCGATTTCAGTGTCGGACGGACGGGGAAAGTGACGCCGCGGGCCCGGTTCGCGCCGGTCGCGGTCGCGGGATCGACCGTGACGTACGCGACACTCCATAACGAAGACTTCATCAAAGAGAAAGACCTTCGGATCAACGACCGAGTCGTCATTAAAAAGGCAGGGGACGTCATTCCGGCCGTCGTGTCCGCGCTCGTCAGCGAACGGACCGGGAACGAGGCAGAAATCGTTTTCCCGACCCGGTGCCCGGCTTGTGAGTCCGAACTCGTCCGCTTAGACGGTGAGGCGGATCATCGCTGCGTCAACCCGGAATGTCCGGCCCAACTGCTCGAAGGGCTGATTCATTTCGTGTCGCGACCAGCGATGAATATCGACGGTCTCGGTGAAAAAGTCATCACCCAGCTTCATGCGGCTGGCCTCGTCCATAACGTCGCCGATTTGTACGTCCTCGAGCGAGAAGCGCTCCTTGATTTAGAACGGATGGGTGAGACGTCAGTGACGAACTTGCTTGCCGCAATCGAACAATCGAAACAGAATTCGCTTGAACGGGTGTTGTTCGCCCTCGGGATTCGTCTCGTCGGTCAGAAAGCGGCCTCACTCATCGCGGAGCGGTTCGAGACGATGGACGCGATTATGGACGCCTCGGTTGAAGCGTTGATCGGGATTGACGGGATCGGGACGAAGATGGCGGAATCGATCGTTCTTTACTTCGAGAAGCCTGAGGCGCGTGAACTCGTCCGCGAACTCGATACGGCCGGTGTCAACTTGACGTTCAAAGGAGTGAAGCGGTCCGTCGCCGCCGACGCCCCGCTCGCTGGTAAGACGGTCGTCTTGACCGGGAAGTTGTATGAGATGACACGCGGTGAGGCGGGAAAACGATTAGAACTCCTCGGCGCGAGCGTGACCGGAAGTGTCAGTAAGAACACCGATCTCCTCGTCGCTGGCGAGAAGGCAGGTTCAAAACTGTCGAAAGCCGAAGCGCTCGGTGTCGAAGTATGGGATGAATCGAAACTGCTCGCCTTTTTAGCGGAACACGTCTGAACGGAAGACCCTCAAAGAAGCGAGGGTCTTTTTTCATTGACCTAATTTATAAAAATCTCAGTATATGGACGGATTCACTAAAGTGGTGGACGGGTAATGAATAGTAACAACAAAATTGTAAAATATTTCTGCAACCGAGGTACTCTTGACACCACGACTCGCGCACACTCACCCTCTATCTCCTCTCCGTGCCAGAGCGCTGTCGTCGGGACATTTTGTCACTGATGGACATACATCTTAGAGGAGGGGACCACCATGCGTAGCGCCACCAAACGGTTCACGGCATTCATCACGTTATTCGTTTTACTCATCGGCATGTGGGCACCAAACGTTCTTTATGCAAGCGACACGACGGAAACGAGCACGCTGTACGTCCAAGTCGATCTCACCGCTGAAGAGCAAGCGACACTAGACGAAGCTAGTCTTGTCTATGCCGATATTACGTATTATGGGGTTCGCGAGACCGCGGACGTCTGGCGTTTTATCGTGGACGTTCAAGCAGTCGAGACGTCCTTGATTGATCAAGTCACGTTATATAACGAGGAAGGCGTACCGTACTCGTTTACGCCAGCATCGATTACAGCTGAGCTACCGATTGAAGAGCTACCGATTGAAGAGCCAGCGCTCGAGGTGACAGAACCTGGTGTCACAGACGAGAGCAGTGAACCAATGAGCGAAGTGGCAGAACCTGGTGTCACCGACGAGAGCAGTGAACCAGTGAGCGAAGTGACAGAACCGGCAACCGAAGCGCCGATGACCGAAGAAGTGGCAGCAACGACGGTCGAACCAGCGGTCGCAATCGGACTTGAAGTCGGCAAAGAGGCGAACATCGACCAAGCCGTCGTCGGAGGGAGCATCCCTTATACGTTCGTCATCGAGAACACGGGCGATGCGACGTTGACGATCACGTCGATTGAAGACGAGTTTTTCAGCGGTGGGATTCAAGACGATGCCATCACTGCTTTCAACGAGGAAGTACGCAGCAAGTTGACGGCGCTCATCGGTGACGATGGTCTCGCTTCCGGCGAACGCGTCGAAACGACTGTAATTCTCGATGTGCCGAGCGACTACGACCAAGTGATGCATCCTGAAGTTGGGAACATCTTCCGTGTCGCTGCGACAGATGAATCGGGTCGTGTCGTCAACGCCGAAAGTCAGCAAATCGTTTTGCTCAACCGGCTCGATTTCACGGTCACGAAAGTCGCGAACCCGCAAACGGTTCATCCGGGCGAGACGATCCTCTATACGTACACGCTCACGAATACGTCGAACGTCACCCTTTACTTCGTCGACGTGGTGGAAGAGTGGACGAGCGGCGCTTTGACAGCGAAAGAACAACGCGAGACGACAGAGGTGCTCCGCGACGGGATGCGAGCGCTCGCTGAAGTCGAGAACGGATTGATTCCGGGCGAGGAAGTCGTGCTCGAACTAGAAAAAGTGTTGCTGCCGTCATACGATGTTCGAGCCGGGGGGATTTTGACGAACCGGGTCACGTTCACGTTTGAAGTCAACGAGGCAGCTCGCGTCTCCCGGGCGGCGGAAACGACAGTCCACGTCAAACAAGCGATTCCGGAACGGGAAGACGAGGAAGCATACGTACCAGAACCGATCACGCCCGTGTCACCTGAGCAAGGCACATTGCCAATGACCGGCACGACCGAGACGTGGGCTACTGTGATTGGCCTCGTCTTGATCGTACTCGGCCTATTGTTCTTCACACACCGGCGCCGGCCGTCTTCAAAAACTTGATCATACGTCCTTCGATGAAAGTCGAGGGACGTATTTTTGTGATTCTCGACTGATTCCGCTTCGACACTTTTTTCAACAGACGATTTTGTTATAATGGACGAAGTGTATAACGAATTGATTCGTCAAAGGAGTTTGGACATAGATGAAATGGAAACAAATAATAATCCCCGCCCTCGCCGCGACGGTATTTCTCGGTGGGTGTTCAATGAAAATTCCGATGGGGGAAGAAGAAGTGACGCCGACCGGGAACGAGACGACGTCAGAAGGTGTCACACAAGCGATTGAAGCGCGTGACTCGTATTACCAGATGATAATTCCATTCAAGCCGGCCGCAGCGCGCGGGCTCGCCCAACGCCAAGTCAGCTCATCGCTCGAACTAGAAGAAGTCGAGCTTGGTCTCATGCGTCATTCGACCGGCGCGTTCGCGCCTGAACAATACGTTTATCAAGAAGGTCAATTATTGAAGGCTGAAGACGTCTCTCGTCTGCTCGGACGAAAAGATAAAACGTCTGAAGGTCTGACACCGCTCAACCCGGCCTATGCGAACGGGACGGCAGAAGTGGCAGATGCCAAGTTCGTCGAAGAAAACAAGAAGTCGCCGCTCTATTTGGCGTCGCTCGTCGAACAAAACTATATGACAAAGACGGATAGCGGATATCAACTCGACGGTGTCTCATTCGCCCTCATTTTGAACCGCGAGTACGTCTTCCAGGCCCCGAACTTCGGTCCGACCTACACGGAAAAGTTAGATGCGAAAAAAGTCATCGCAGAAGGGGAACGGATGGCAAATGAACTCGTCGCACAACTGCGGAAGCGTGAAGACTTTAAGGGTCTTGACATTAACGTCGCCCTATACATGAAGTCGGCGCAAGGGTCACCGACACCGGGCAATTATGTCAAGTCAGCGTTCGTCGGGGAAGGTGCGGAAGTGGCCGCGTCTGATTGGAAAGCAATCGACGAGAAGTACTACTACTTCCCATCGAATACGGCGACGACCGAAGTGCGTGATGACGCACAGAAGTTCACGTTGTTTAGCGACCGAATCGCTGATGTCTTCCCTGACTTCAGCGGCATGATCGGTAAAGGATTCTATCAGAACGGTGACTTGTCACGCATCGAGATCGACATCCCGATCCAATTCTACAGCCGGGCCGAACTCGTCGGTTTCACGCAACACGTCGTCGGTTTGCTTGAGAACCGTTGGGAATACAATCGGAACGTCCCGGTCCGTATCAATGTCACCTCACTCGGTGGCACACAAGAAGTGACGATCGTGTTCGAAGAAGGCATGGCTACACCGAAAGTTTACTTTTAACAGAAGAGGTGCTTCGTAATGAAACGAAGCGCCTCTTTTTTTCGTATGTATTGTAACGAGGAAAATCTTTGACCTTCTTTGACCAAATCGGTAGAATAGACTTAACAGAAACGGGAAAGAATAAGGTGAGGTGAATCGAGATGACGAAAAACTACTATGACGTGCTTGGCGTGTCGAAACAGGCATCCGACCAAGACATTAAGCGAGCTTATCGAAAATTAGCGAAACAATATCATCCGGATGTGAATAAAGAGCCGGGGGCACAAGATCAGTTCAAAGCAATCCAAGAAGCGTTCGATGTGTTGAGCGACCCCGACAAGAAAGCGAATTATGACCGTTACGGCAGTCCGGAAGGCCCGACGTTCGGTCAAGGGACGTATGACGGTGACGGATACGGGGAAGGTTCGGCGCAATTTGAAGACTTGTTCCGTCAGTTCGGTGGCGGATCACGCACGACGTCGCGGACGTTCGGATTCGACGACATGTTCGGAAGTTTCTTCAACCAAGCGGTAGAAGAAGACTTAGATGAGACGGTCCGGGTCAACGTGCCGCTCAGCCAGTTGACGAGTGATTCGAAAGTGAGTTTGCGCCTGCAAACGGGTACGGTCAACGTGAAGATTCCGCAAGGCGCCCATGAGGGCCAGAAACTTCGACTGAAAGGCAAGAGTAGCAAAGTCGGTCAATCAGGCGACCGGGGCGATGTGTACGTCGAACTCCATTTCACCGATGACGAGACGTATCGACGAGAAGGAGCGAACGTCATCACCGTCAAACGGTTGCGGCCACTCGCTTTCCTAGACGGTACCGAAGTCGTCGTGGCGACGCTCGACGGCGGCCGCGTCAAGCTTAAAGTCAAACCGGGCTCACGTCCGGGCCAGCGGATGCGGATTCCGGGTCGTGGTTTCATGACCGCTTCAAAAGTCCGGTCCGACTTGTTCATCCAACTCGAGGTCGACTTGCCGCTCGACGCCGCCCACCGGTCTGTTTATGAACAACTAGAACGCTGAGCATAAGGAGGAAACAACATGGATTTCAATCGATTTACAGATAAAGCGCATGAAGGGATCGTCAGTTCGCAAGCACTTGCTAAACAGTATCATCATAGCGAGATGAATGAATGGCACGTCCTCGCCTCGATGATTTCGCAAGCTGACGGCATCATTCCACTGTTGTTGCAAAAGATGGAGTTGAACGTCGCGGAGATCGAGGCAGAGGTCGCGATGGCACTCAAGAACGCACCGAAACTTCAAAACCCGACGACACCGATGATCTCGGCCTCGCTGCTTAACGTGTTGACGACAGCTGAGCGTGAAGCGACCGGTATGAGTGACGAGTACGTCTCGGTCGAACACATCTTGCTCGGCATCCTCCTCAACAAGAGCCAGACGCAAGCGATGCTCGAGCGTAAAGGCGTGACCGAGGACAAGTTGCGCGAGGCGCTCGTCGCCGTGCGCGGCAACCGACGCATCACGTCGAAGTCACCGGAAGCGACGTACGACGTCTTGACGAAGTACGGCCGTGATTTGATTCAAGAAGTGAAGACCGGAAAGATCGACCCCGTCATCGGGCGTGACAGTGAGATTCGCCGCGTCATCCGCATCTTGAGCCGGAAGACGAAAAACAACCCGGTGCTCATTGGGGAGCCAGGGGTCGGGAAGACGGCGATCGTCGAAGGGCTTGCCCAGCGCATCGTCCGCGGTGACGTCCCGGAAAGCTTAAAAGACAAGACGATTTTCAGTCTCGACATGAGCTCGCTCGTCGCCGGTGCCAAATATCGCGGCGAGTTCGAGGAACGGTTACAAGCGGTCTTGAACGAAGTGAAAGAGGCGGAAGGGAAGATCATCCTCTTCATCGACGAGTTGCACACGATCGTCGGGGCCGGTAAATCGGAAGGCGCGATGGACGCGGGCAACATGCTCAAACCGATGCTCGCCCGCGGTGAACTTCACTGTATCGGCGCGACGACACTCGATGAGTACCGCCAATATATCGAAAAAGACCCGGCGCTCGAACGGCGCTTCCAGCAAGTGCTCGTCGCCGAGCCGGACGTCGAAGACACGGTCTCGATTTTGCGCGGATTGAAAGAACGCTTTGAGATTCATCACGGCGTCCGCATTCATGACAACGCGCTCGTCGCGGCGGCTGTGCTGTCGAATCGCTATATCACCGACCGGTTCATGCCAGACAAGGCGATCGATCTTGTCGACGAATCGTGTGCGATGATCCGGACCGAGATGGAATCGATGCCGGCTGAACTCGACGAACTCGTACGCCGCGTCATGCAACTTGAAATCGAAGAGGCCGCTTTGAAGAAAGAGAGCGACGAGGCTTCGAAAAAGCGTCTCGACGTGCTCCAGCAAGAGCTCGCCTCGACGCGTGAACAAGCGGATGCGCTCCGCCTGCGCTGGGAGAACGAGAAAGAGTCGACACACCGCGTCCAACACATTCGCGGGGACCTCGAGAAAGTGAAGCTCGAACTGCAAGAAGCCGAGAGCCGCTACGACTTGAACCGGGCTTCCGAGTTGAAGTACGGACGGATTCCAGAGCTCGAACGTGACCTCGCCGAAGCGGAGCGTCTCGCCGGCTCGGTGACGCGTGAACTCGTCCGGGAAGAAGTGACGGAAGAAGAGATCGCCGAGGTCGTCTCGAAATGGACGGGCATCCCAGTGACGAAGTTGACAGAAGGTGAGCGCGACAAGTTGCTCAACCTCGAGACGGTACTGCATCAACGTGTCTTCGGACAAGATGAGGCGATCCGACTCGTCAGCGACGCTGTCATCCGGGCCCGGGCCGGCATTAAAGACCCGAACCGTCCGATCGGCTCGTTCCTGTTCCTCGGTCCGACCGGGGTCGGGAAGACCGAACTCGGGAAAGCGCTCGCCGAAGCGATGTTCGATTCTGAAGACCACATCGTCCGTCTCGACATGAGTGAGTACATGGAGAAACACGCCGTATCTCGCCTCGTCGGGGCACCTCCAGGATACGTCGGCTACGAAGAGGGCGGTCAATTGACCGAAGCGGTGCGCCGCAGCCCGTACTCGGTGCTCTTGCTTGACGAAGTCGAGAAAGCACACGCCGACGTGTTCAACATCTTGCTACAATTGCTCGATGACGGTCGCTTGACCGATTCACACGGTCGCGTCGTCGACTTTAAGAACACGATCGTCATCATGACCTCAAACATCGGGGCCGACATTTTACTCGAGGCCGCGAAAGACGGTATCATCGATGAAGAGGAAGAACGTCAAGTCATCGAGCGGCTCCGTCGCCACTTCCGGCCGGAGTTCTTGAACCGGGTCGATGAGACGATCTTGTTCCATCCGCTCACGCGCGCCCAAATCGGGCAAATCGTCGAGAAAGCGGTCGCTCGGATGGGCAGCCGCTTGACGGCACGCTCGATTCGGATCGAAATCTCGGACGCGGCGAAAGCGTTCATCGCCGACGAAGCATACGAGCCACAGTTTGGCGCCCGTCCGATCAACCGTTACGTACAACGGACGATCGAGACGAAGCTCGCGCGCGGCATTCTCGCCGGTGACGTCGAGGATGGTCAGACCGTCATGATCGACGTCGAGAACGGAGAATTGACGCTCCGTCCGACGACGGTGGCGTACTAAACAATAGGGAGCACAGGCCTTGGCCTGTGCTCCTTATTTAGCGTGTTCAGGTTGATACGTGCAATACGGCTCCTCTGCCTTATAGTCGCCGGTGACGGCGTAGGCTCGGGCACGCGATCCGCCGCATAAGTAACGGTATTCGCAGTAGCCGCATTTGCCGCCGTGCGTGTCCGGGTCCCGCAGCGTCTTGAACACCGGATGTTTCCGATAAATCTCGGCAAGCGGTGTCGTTTTGACATTGCCGCACTTGATCGGCAGGAAGCCGGACGGTTGAACATCACCGGTGTGAGAGATGAAGACGAAGCCGTTGCCGTCATTCGTCCCACGTGGCGCTTTGGCGAGGTCGTCATGCGGATGACCGATTGGCGCGAGTCCTGCGTCTTTCCGTTTTTGATTTTCTTGCCGGGCGACCCGGCGATAGAACTGGGCCTCGGTCGTCGAGATGATGTATGGCACATGTTCTTGCAGCGCGAACGCCCAGCGCAGCACGTCCTCATGTCGTTCCGGCGAGATCGGTTGCAGGAGCGAGCCGCGACCGGTCGGGACGAGGAAGAACAGCGTCCAGACCGAGACGCCGAGCTCACCGACGAGTTTCGCGATCGCTGGCAGTTGGTCGACGTTGTACTCGGTTACGGTCGTATTGATTTGGAACGACATGCCTTCCTCCCGGAAATAGGAGATGCCGCGGATCGTCCGCTCGAAGCTGCCGCGTGTCCCCCGGAAATAATCGTGCGCTTTCGCGTCGGCACCGTCGAGTGAGAACGCCCAGCGTGTCAACCCGGCCGCTTTGGCCCGTCTGACCGCGTCAGGAGTCACCCGTGGCGTCGCTGATGGGGTCATTGAGACGCGCATGCCGAGTGACGCCGCGTATTCAGTCAACTCGAACAAGTCTTCACGCATGAGTGGGTCGCCGCCTGTGAAGACGAGAATCGGGTTGTCCATCGCGTAAATGTCACGAATGAGCGCTTTGCCTTGCGCCGTGTCTAATTCATCCGGGTAACGATGGTACTGCGCCTCGGCCCGGCAATGGACGCAAGACAAGGCGCAGGCGCGCGTCACTTCCCAGATGACGATGAACGGGTTCTCGTTGTAATCAATCCGTTTCATGAACGCACCACCTGCTTCGCCGTCATCGCCCGCATGACGGCCTGTTTGGCGGAATCGACACAGTCGGGAAGCCCGACCCCGTGTAAGATCGCCCCGCACGCCTCGACGCCATCGAGAGCGGCCAAGGCATGTTCGAACGCGTGCACATGTTGCTTATGACCGACCTCGTATTGTGGCATCGTATCGACGTGGCGCTCGACTTTCGTGAAAAGCGGTGTCCCGACGTGTTGAATTTTGCGGAGCTCGTTTAACGCAAACTCGGCGACCGCTTGATCCGTTGCAGCTAATAAGGCGGGCACGTGATCGGAACCGATATAGACGCGCAAGAGCGCCTTACCTTTCGGTGCCATGTGAGGCCATTTCTTATGCATCCAACTGCAGGCGGTCAACGCATTGGCTTCCGCTTTGGCGATGACGTAACCTGTCCCGTCGAGCGCCGCCACATCTTTCTCGTCGAACGCAGCGAGGACGGTGATCGATGAGGTGCGCTTCAATTGAGATAATCGCTCCGCCTCGGGGATTCCGAGGATCGGGCCGAGCGCATTCGGCGAAGTCGCTAAGATGATGCCGTCAAACTGTTCGATCGTGCCGTCCTCGAGTTCGATCTCATGAGGGCGGACCGAGGCGACACGGGTGCCGGTGTAGAGGCGGTCGATCGACGGACGGAGCGCCTCGATGAGGATTCCGAGCCCGTTTTGTAACGATAAAAACTTCCCGGCCTCACGCGGTTTCACTCCGGCTTGTACAGGCGGCGTGAGTGCTTTCATGCCGAGAATCAAGCTGCGTGTTTTTTGTTCAATCGTGATAAACTGAGGGAAAGTAGACTCGATGCTCATATCTTGAAGCGTCCCGTTATAAATGCCTGATAGGAGCGGTTCGATCATCGATTCGACGACTTCAGAGCCGAGTCGGGTCCGGAAAAACGTGTCGAGTGAAATGTCTTCGCCCGCATAGACGCGGGGGAGCACCAAGTCCATCCCGGCCCGAGCCTTTCCACGCCACGTGAACAGGTCGGTCTTCACCATCGGCCAAAATTTCGTGGGAATGCCCATGACGGAACCTTTTGGCATTTGCCGTAACTTGTTTCGAACGTATATGTAAGACGTGCCAGTCTGTGAACGAACGAGCTGTTCATCAAGACCGAGTTCGGTGATGAGCTCGGTCAACGTCGGCTTTCTGGCCATATAACCGTCGGGACCGCATTCGAGTACAAATCCGTCCCGATAAACTGTCTTGATTTTCCCGCCGATCCGATCACTCGATTCATAGAGTGTGACGTGTGCACCAGCCTGTTTCGCATAGTAGGCAGCGGCCATACCCGTGATGCCGCCCCCGATAATCGCAATGTTGTTCAATCGATTCACCCATTTCTATAATAGTCTTCGAATTAACCGTACCGAGAATATGCGTGTAGACATAGGATAAGTATCACGCGGTTCTAGACGAAATTGTCACGGATGAAAGGGAGGGGCGACTATGGTTTGGTTCGGCATCACAGCTTCGATTGTCGTCGTTGGGATTGTCGCATTCATCGCCGCGATGAACCGACATGGAGAGAAGCTTGCCGGGGATGAGGAAAGTCCGCCGGTCATTTGGGCCGACGAGGACTGGTACAAGCCAGGATCGTCCAAAGATGACGGTCCGCCTGATGGCTAAGCTTGAGAAGATATGATAAGATGAGCCGGTTGTAAACTATCGGATATGAGGTGATTTTGATGAACGTATTAGAACAGCAGTTGGCACATTTGGTCGACGAGTGCCGTCCGTATACGGCTCAAGGAAAAGTGGCGGATTATATCCCTGAGCTCGCACATGTCAAGGACGACTTGCTCGGCGTGGCGATTTGCCTGCCTGACGGTTCTTACATCCATGCGGGTGATGTCCATCATAAGTTTACGATCCAAAGCGTCTCGAAAGCACTCGCGCTTTGTTACGTGTTGATGGAGTTCGGCGAGGACTTCGTGTTCTCGAAAGTGGGGATGGAGCCGACGGGTGATGCGTTCAACTCGATCGCCAAGCTCGAAGAGACCGTGCCATCAAAACCACTCAATCCGATGATTAACGCCGGGGCGCTAGCCGTCACGAGCATGATACTAGGGGATACGGCGGAACTTAAAATTTATCAGTTCCGTCAATTTTTAGCGACGTTGCTCGACGTGCCGGTCGAAGAAGTGACGTACAACGAAAAAGTCGCCCGCTCGGAATACGAGACGACCGACTTGAACCGGGCCTTGCTTTATTTCATGCGCCACCACGGCATCGTGGAAGGTGACGTCGATGAGATCATCGACGTCTATACGAAACAATGTGCCATCGAGATCGACTGTTTTGACTTGGCCCGCATCGGACGGGTGCTCGCGGGCAACGGGGAAGACCCGGTCACAGGCGAAGAGTTGATTCCGCGCCGGGTCGTCCGCATCGTCAAAGCGATCATGACGACTTGTGGCATGTATGACGCCTCCGGTGAGTTTGCGGTCCGTGTCGGTCTGCCAGGGAAGAGCGGGGTGTCGGGTGCGATTCTCGCGACCGGGAAGCACGAACTCGGACTGAGCGACGTCGGCTTCGGGATTTTCGGCCCCGCGCTCGACTCAAAAGGCAATTCGATTGCTGGTATGAAGCTACTCGAACTGCTCGTCGAACGCTACACGTCACGCTAGAGCTTGATAGCGTCGACAGAAGCGTCAAGTTGCTCGTGCAGTGTGTCGATGAGTCGTTCATACGCCGAAACGTATTCGGTCGGCGGTGAAAAATCGGTCCAGCGCAGCAGCAATTGATGACGGTCGTTCATCTCACCGAGCTCGGTTTGGAGCCGTTTTAACTTTTGGACCTGGTCTTTCGAGGCCTTTTCTTCGTAGTTTAACAAGTACTCGTGCAAGTAGCGTTCACGCTTCACGGCGAGCCGGACTTTATGGAGTGCCTCGAGCCGGTCATGCTTTGATGTGGCGTGGTGGTGGGACTCGACGCGGCGTTTCCGCTCCGATTTTGCCTTATCGAGAAACGCTGAGGCGTCTTGCTTCTTTAACGAGCGATACAATTGACCGCCGATGAAGCGGCGCACTTGTTGGTCGAGCGACGGCGTCATCTTTTCGGTGACGCGCGAACTTAATAATGTCCGGTCTTTTTCGCGGTTCGCTTCCATGTGATCGGCAAACGCCTGCTCGAGCCCGGTCTCGAGCGCGAGACCTTGGAGCAACACGTCCCCGTCACGGACCGCGCCGAGCGCTTCCATCAGCTGTTTCAATTGCCGATACGTAGAAGGTTTCGTGTCGTACAGTTGCATGAACGTCAGCAACTTGCGCAAATGGACCCGGGCCTGATGCACGTCTTCTGTGTTTTGAAAGGTGAGCGCTTCGGTCATATAATGGTTGAACGTATTCCATGTTTCCAATAGTTCGTACTTTAGCTTCTCTGCATTCCGTTGATTCATCCGAATTTGTTCCTTTCTGAAATGAGATGAGGGTTGTCCATGTATCAAACGCATTCACTTAACGAAAAAATAAAATTATTTTTTACGATTTTCTTTCCGATTTTAGTAACACAAGTATCATTTTACTTAATCAGCTTCTTCGATACGGTCATGTCAGGCCGAGCCGGAGCCGTCGACTTGGCTGGCGTCGGTGTCGGCTCGAGTCTATGGATGCCGGTCTATACGGGACTGAGCGGGATTCTGCTTGCCGTCGCACCGATTGTCGCTCAGGCGCTCGGGGCCCGTAATATCCAACATATCCAACGGACGCTGTATCAAGGCGTTTACTTAGCGATCGGACTGAGCATCGCGACACTCGTCCTCGGTGCGTTCCTCGTTCCGGCCGCAGTGGACGGGATGGGGCTAAGCGAGGAAGGAAAACGGATCGCCAAAGGTTATTTGCTCGCGCTCGGATTCGGCGTCTTGCCGATGTTCTTGTTCAACGTGCTCCGGACGCTCATGGATTCACTCGGAAAAACCCGGATTTCCATGTTGCTTATACTATTAGGGTTACCCATTAACGTCGGGTTAAACTACATCTTCATTTTCGGGAAGCTCGGAATCCCTGCTTATGGGGGCATCGGAGCCGGCATCGCTTCCACCATCACCTATTGGCTTCTCTTCTTCATGGCGTTCGCGTTCGTCCGGAGCGGGAAACCGTTCCTTGAGTATCGGTTCCTGCGCGCGCCGGATCGTTTAGCATGGCCGCGCCAAAAAGAGCTGCTCAAGCTCGGGACGCCGATCGGCCTCGCCATCTTTGCCGAGGTCAGCATCTTCGCGGCCGTGACCCTGCTCCTTAGCGAGTACGGGGACAATATCGTCGCCGCCCACCAAGCGGCGATCAACTTTGCCTCGTTCGTCTATATGTTGCCGTTGTCCGCTTCGAGCGCTTTGACGATTGTCGTCGGCTATGAACTCGGTGCGCGCCGACTCCAAGACGCGGTGCGCTATGCCAAGATTGGGATCGCGCTCTGTCTGGCCGTATCGTCATTTTCAGGCGCCTTGTTGTTCTGGCAGAATGAACGCGTCGCCGCCATTTATACGAATGACGCCGCTGTCGTGGAACTTGCGGCCCACTTCATGATCTTTGCGGTCTTCTTCCAATTGTCTGACGCCGTCGCCGCACCGATTCAAGGCATCTTGCGCGGTTTCAAAGACGTCAACGTGACGCTCGTATTGTCGCTCATCGCCTACTGGGTGATTGGGCTGCCGCTCGGTTTCTTACTCGCGGAACGGTTCGGATTCGGTCCCGATGGTTATTGGATCGGGCTCATCGTCGGACTTGCCGCCGGGGCAGTGCTCTTGTTCATGCGCCTCGTCCATATCGTCAAACGATACAATGCCAAAGCAGCTGTCGAAGAGACAGCGTGACAGAATAAGGTTGAATCTGGTTCGCCCGGGTTCAGCCTTTTTTTGTTTGAGTCGATGGGAAGTCGGGCAAATGACTGATGATTTGATGAATTTTTTAAAATGAATAAATTGGTCTATACAACTATACTGGTTTTTGTTATGCTATTGTCGAGAATAGTAGTGAAAGGGTGGATGACTGATGATGGTGATTATTAACGCACACCTCGTTTCTGGACAAGAGACGTGGGAACGGGGTTACGTTCGGATAAACGGGGCGACGATTGAAGCGGTCGGGGCGATGGCTGACTATGAGGCCGGAGATGAGACAGTGCTCGATGTCGCGGGAAAACTCGTGACACCGGGCATGATTGATATACATGTTCACGGGGGTTATGACGTCGACACGATGGATGCGGACCGAGACCGGTTACGACTCCTCAGTCAATCGATGCTCGCCGAAGGGGTGACCTCGTTTTTTGCGACGACGATCACGCAGTCACCGAAAGCCATCACCAAGGCGCTCGAGTCTGTCCGAGACGTCATCGAGTCAAACGAGACGACGGTTGCCGGTATCCATCTAGAAGGACCGTTCGTCAACGTCGAGAACGCGGGGGCTCAACCGGCAGAATATATTATCGATCCTGATGCCGAACAGTTTCGCATCTGGCAAGACGAGGCGGGCGGTCACATCCGACTCGTCACGTACGCACCAGAACGTCCGGGCGCACGAGAGCTTGAGCGGGCGATGATGGAATCGGGTGCCATCGGCTCAGCCGGTCACACGAATGCGACGTTTGCCGAGAACAAAGCGGCTGGCGTGAAGCACGGCACACATTTATACAACCAAATGCGCGGGCTGCACCACCGTGAACCGGGGACGGTCGGTTACTGCCTGTTAGAACGGGACGTCATGGTCGAAATCATTCCGGACGGGATTCACAGCCGTCCGGAGATGGTCGATTTCGCGTATCGCTTGAAAGGCGCGGACGGTCTCGTCGTCATCACGGATGCGATGCGGGCGAAAGGTCTTCCGGACGGGCGTTACGAGCTAGGGGGACAACCGGTCATCGTCGAGGATGGTGCGGCGCGGCTTGAAGCCGGTAACTTGGCTGGAAGTGTGTTGACGATGGACGCGGCGTTCCGCAACATCATCGCCTTCACCGAGTGCACGATTCAAGAAGCCGTGAAGATGACGTCCGCGAACCAAGCCGCGGAGTTTGGCATGAGTAAAAAAGGGTCAATCGCAGCCGGGTTTGACGCTGATCTCGTCATCTGGGACGGGTCATTGACGGTCGAGCAGACAATTCACCAAGGACGCATCGGATTTGAGAAGGAGGACGTGAAATGAATATATTAGTAGCGAAGACACCAGCGGACGCTGAACAGATTGCCTACACGCTTATTAAAGAGCGGTTGGCCGGGAAACGGGAGTTCGTACTCGGGCTGGCGACGGGGAGCACGCCGGTCGGGATGTATAAAATGTTCAAGCAGGACCAGCTCGATTGCCGCCATGTGACGAGCGTCAATTTGGACGAATATATCGGGCTTGCTCCGAGTCATCCTCAAAGCTACTATCATTTCATGGAAGAACGTCTGTTCAACGATGTTCCGTTCAAAGAAAGCCATCTTCCGCGTGGTGACGCAAAAGACCCTGATGCTGAAGCGGAGCGGTATGAACAGCTCGTCCGATCAATCGGTGTCGATCTGCAACTGCTCGGGATCGGTGAAAACGGGCATATCGCGTTCAACGAACCGGGGACGGCGCTCGATGCGAAGACGCACGTGACAGCGCTCACCGAGTCGACGCGGGAAGCGAATCGCCGCTTCTTCGATGCAAGCGAAGAAGTCCCGACGCACGCGATCACGATGGGACTCGATACGATCATGAACGCGCGCGAGATTGTTCTCGTCGCAACGGGAGACCGAAAAGCGAACGCGGTCCATCACATGATCGAAAGTGTGCCGTCTGTCGATTGGCCCGCGACGATTTTGCAGGCGCATCCGAGTGTCACGATCGTACTTGATACCGAGGCGGCCTCACAGTGCGCGCAAGCTTTACAGGCACGCGGAAGCGAAGCAGCCGAACGCTTCTTCTCGATCCGCTCATAACCGTTCAACCTGGGGACGCACGTCCCCAGGTTTTTTTGGTTGCGATTATGGGAAATTGTATGGAAATGAGTTTGTCATCAAAACGTTTTCGACAAAACTCGAGGATTCCTCTATAATAAGTGAAGCTCGTATCATTCGACCGTGAAGGAGAAAAACATGAACTCAAGAACCCAGGCGCGTAGACGGCGTAAAGGTCCGTCTACGTTTTATAAAGTGTTCAGCTCGCTGATCCTCATTGCCGTCATCGTCGGCTCTAGCATGTATGGGGCGGCTTTTTATAAAGCGCACAACATGTTGTCCGGCACACAAGTGACGCTCGAGGACGACCCGACGATCGAACCGACCCGGTTTGATAAAGAGGACACCGAAAGTTTCCTCGTGCTCGGCACCGACATCTCCCCGCAAAAGAAAGCGCGAGGGGAGTTCGGTCGCTCTGACGTCATGATTGTCGTCATTTTGAACAAGAAAGACAAGCAGACGACGATGCTCAGCATTCCGCGAGATTCGTACGTCAATATCGATTACACGGGATTCGATATCCCTTACGGTAAGACCGGTCTCGATCAAGATAAAATCACGCACGCCTACTACTTCGGATCGATGGACGAGTCGGATCCGAACAACGGTATGCGCATGTCGACGAATACGGTCGAAGACCTAGTCGGTGTTGAAATCGACCACGTCGTGTCGCTCAACTTCCAAGGCTTCGTCGATTTTATTGATGCCTTAAATGGAGTAACAATTAATGTTGAGTTTCCTTTTGAGACCATTAAGCACACAACTGCAAAAGAAGTAGTTAACGTCGAAGCCGGTCTTCAGCAGCTGTCGGGTGAAGAAGCACTCGCTTATGTCCGAAATCGCTATGACGACCCGCGCGGGGACATCGGGCGCGGCCAACGTCAAATGGAAGTCATCAACGCCGTGCTCGAGCAGTCGCTCGGCACGTCATTGATCAACAACTATGACAAAGTGCTCAAAGCGGTCGGTGACAACATGCAGACGACGCTCGGACCGAACGACTATATGCGTTTGATCGAAGACGTCGGTGCGCTCAACAACACGGTTCAATATCAATTGACCGGAGAAGGTGCGCGTGGTAATGACGGCCACTTCTATTACTTCTTGAACGAACCGTTGCTCGACGAGGTCCGGTACCGTGTGCAACAAGCGGATTCCGGCAACGAAGTCGAAGCGATGACGGAGACGGAGCTCGAGTCTTATATGCTCGATCCGTCCGGCATCACATACGAAGCCCAATAAAAAATGGTTTGCCCTCAGCGGGGCAAACCATTTTTTAGGTGCGTTCCATCGCGACAGTGAACGAATACGCATCGCCGCGGAACAAAGAACGACTGTATTCGAACATGTCGCCGTTCTCGAGATACGTCCGTTGGTCGATCAATAGGACGGGCGCGTTCGGGGAGATGGTCAACAGCTTCGCTTCAACAGGTCCGGCGCTTCGGGCTTCGAGCGTCTGTGTCGCGTTTTTCAAACGAAGTCCGGACTGTTCGGCGAACTCATAAATCGAGCCGACGGCATCTGCTTCGGTCAGTTCGGGCAATAAGGCGACCGGGATATAGGCGGTTTCTAAAGCGAGCACGTCCTCGTCGGCGAGTCGGAGACGCTTCATCTCATAGACCGGCGTACTGGCTGCGACATTCAATTTCTGCGCGATTTTATTCGAGGCTGGAATCGTGTCGAATGACAATAGACGGCTGAACGGACGCATGCCCCGGTGCTTGATTTCTTCTGAAAAACTCGTCAAACCGGACAGCGCCATCGTGATTTTTTTACTGGCGACGAACGTACCACGTCCTTTTTGACGGCTCAAATAACCGGCGTTGACGAGGTTCGTGATCGCCTGGCGCACCGTCATCCGGCTGACGTTATACCGCTCCGAATATTCCCGTTCGGACGGGATCGATTCGCCGGGTTGGAGCTCGCCAGCATCTATTTGTTGCTTTAAATAGGCTTCGATTTGATAATAAATAGGTAACGGGGACTTTTTATCAATCTGTAACATACATATCGCTCCTGACCTAAGGGTAAGTGTTCCTTATTATAGACCAAATCAGACTAGTTGTCTGAACATATCATGCAGAAAAGGTGGCGACCAATATGAACTCATGGCAATTTGAAACGACGGTGACAGCGCAGCGGGAAGATGAGCGGGGCACGTGGATTGCGCTTGCAGCAACACATTTTTACGCGGAAGGTGGCGGACAACCGGCCGATACAGGGACGATTGGCGGACAAGCCGTTTTAGATGTGCAACGTGACGACCCGACCGTGTGGCACCTCGTCAACGAGCCAATCGACGAAGCAACGGTAGTGATCGGTCAAATCGACGCAGCGACACGTCACGACCACTCGATCCAACACACGGCGCAACACGTGCTGACGGCCTTGCTTGAAGACCGATACGGTATCGAGACGCTCAGTTTTGGGATCAGTGCTGACGAGTCATCGATCGAGATCGCGGCCGAATCATTCGATTGGGCGTTAATCGAAACGTTAGAACGTGACGTTCAGCAGATCATCTTCGACAACCGACCGATTCACATTTTTGAATTACAGGATGGCGAAGTCGAGCATGACCGGTTACGTAAAGCGACGGATCGCACCGGCACGATTCGGATCGTCAAAATCGATGGACTCGATTATAACGCTTGCGGAGGGACGCATGTGTCGACGACCGGCCAGCTCGGAATCATTAAAGTGACCTCGATGAAAAAAGTGCGGGGGAACGTTCGTTTGACGTATGTCGCAGGGATGCGGGCACTAACGGTCATCCAATCTTCGCGCACCGCGCTACGGGCGATCCATCAAACGTTGTCGACGACGAACGAGACGGTCGCGGCCCGTGTCGCCGAAGAGCGCACGGCGCGACTCGAACGTGAAAAAGAAGTGAAGGTGCTCGAGGCCCGGGTCGCCAAGGCGAAAGTCGCAGCATTCTTACAAGAGGACAATTACGTCATCACGCACATCGGCAAGACCGAGGCGGAGACGCTCACGACGATGATCGTCGAACGGATCGCGGCGACCGGACGGATTGCCGTCGGTGCCAATCATACCGGACAAAAACTGTTACTCATGCATGACGGGACGCATGACATCGCCATCGGCAAGTTTTTAAAACGGACGTTAGACGACCTTGGCATCGGTCGGGGCGGTGGCAGTCATAAACAAGCCCAAGCCCGCTTCGAATCGATCGTCGACCTAGAACGGGCCACGGCAGAAGTCGTCAAACGGTTACAGGAAGGAGTGGTGTCATGTTGACGATTGAACACGGCAACGACACGCCGCTCATCGAACGAGCCCGTTCCGTACGGGAGGCTGTCTTTATCGGCGAGCAAGGGATTGACCCGGCGCTCGAATATGACGACCTCGATCCAGTCTGTATCCATTTCGTCGGGACGATAGACGGGGAGCCCGTGACGACGGCACGGCTGCGACCGATCGGGGACGGTGTCGGCAAAGTCGAACGGGTCGCCACGCTCGCATCGGCGAGAGGGAACGGATATGCGAAAAAGCTGATGCTCGAAATCGAGGATGTGGCGCGCGAGAGCGGGCTGCATGAGTTGAAGCTCGGCGCTCAACTGACGGCGCTCCCGTTCTATGAACGGCTCGACTATACGACGTTCGGTGACGAGTTTTTAGACGCCGATATCCCGCATCGGATGATGAAGAAGTCGTGGTGATTATTTTTAGAAAGTTTCTTTTTTTCTAAAAAAAGGTTGGCAAGCCGGAAAGCATTTGTTATAACTAAAACTAACAACTGACAGATAGAGGTTGCGAATGACATGAGTAAGCTTGATTGAAACGGACGCATTCCGGATCGAGCCGAAAGGGGAAATTCGCCGAAGTCAACGTTCGCATGCGTACGAACGAAGGCTGGGGTAGTCGTGAACAACGCCTACACTGCCATGGATGAAATGCCATGGAGCGCTATCTACGGAACGATTTTTTAATCGTTTTTCAACTGCGCGTACAAGCGGCAGACCGTAGGGAGAGTGCTTCCTACCGGTCTGCCGCTTTTTCTGTTGGTCGACATCATGAAAGTGGGGAACCTGATGACAACCGTACTAAAATTTGGAGGAAGTTCTGTTGCCACAATCGAACAGATTCAGGCAATTTCTGAATATTTACAGACACGAGTCGTCGCTGGCGAGAAACTCGTCGTCGTCGTCTCCGCGATGGGGAAAACGACCGATTCACTCCTGTCACTCGCAAAACAAATTACAGAGCGTCCGATGATTCGTGAGCTCGACCGCTTGCTCGCCGTCGGAGAAGAACAGACGATCAGTCTACTCAGCATCGCCTTGAACTCACGAGGCGTCGCCGCCATCTCGCTCACGGGGCAACAGGCCGGGATCGACACGATGGGCATTCACACGAAAAGTAAGATCAAAGCGATCCGGAAAGAAGTGTTGGAAGAAAGGCTCAGAACGAATGACGTCGTCATCGTCGCCGGCTTCCAAGGCGTCAACGAGTTCGGGGATGTAACGACGCTCGGACGCGGTGGTTCTGATACGACAGCCGTCGCACTTGCCGCCGTCCTCAGTAAACGTTGTGAGATTTATACGGACGTCGCCGGTGTCTATACGGCCGATCCGCGTATCCATAAAACGGCACGGCGCCTAGATACCGTCTCGTATGACGAGATGATGGAAATGAGCGCGCTCGGCTCGAAAGTGATGGAAATGCGCAGCGTCGAGCTGGCCAAAAAATATGATGTGAACATCTTTGTAGGGAAGACGCTATCGAGCGAAGGAGGAACATGGATCATGGATATGACACAGGCGATGGAACAAAAAGCGGTGACGAGCGTGAGCGTCGTGAAAAACGTGCTCAGCGTCTCGATCAAACATATTCCGCATTCAGTGGCAGGGGTTGCCGATATTTTCGAGAAGTTGTCACAGCGTCACGTCAATATCGACATGATCAGTCAGACAGCGTTCGACGGTGAAGTGTTCCTGTCGTTCACTTGTCCACTTGACGAGGAGGCGTTCCTCGAAGAAGCGCTCGCCGAACTGACGGAGGCGTTCCCACAAATTAAAATCGACCGTCATACCGAACATGCAAAAATCTCGGTCGTCGGCATCGGCATGCGCGACGCGACCGGTGTCGCAGCCGGATTGTTCGCCACGTTCCGTGAGAGCGGAATCCCGTTCTATCAAGTCACAACTTCAGAGATCAGCATCTCTTACACGATTAACGATCAAGACGTTGAAGCGGCGGTCGCGGCCATCGCGGAGCGTTTCCATTTATAAGGGGGAGTTACCATGTATAACGTTGCCGTCATCGGTGCGACAGGCGCCGTCGGTCAAAAGATGATCGACGTGCTCACAGAATATGAGTTTCCAATCAACGAACTATTACTATACGCGTCAGCCCGCTCGGCTGGGAAAACAGTCGAAGTGAACGGTCGCGACATCGTCATCCGTGAACTGTCGGACGCGATTTACGCAGACGCGATCGACATCGCCTTGTTCTCGGCCGGTGGTAGCATCAGTGAACAGTATGCACCGCGCCTGAGTGAACAAGGGGTCATCGTCATCGATAACTCGAGCGCGTTCCGGATGCAAGCAGGAATCCCGCTCGTCGTACCAGAAGTGAACCGAGTCGAACTGGGCCCGGACAAGATGCTCATCGCCAATCCGAACTGCTCGACGATCCAATCGGTCGTCGCCCTCGCACCGCTCGCCGAAGTGTACGGATTGACGCGTGTCGCCTATACGTCTTACCAAGCCGTCTCCGGTTCGGGACAAAAAGGCATCGAAGACCTCGAACGGGGCGCCCGCGGTGAAGAGCCGCAAAACTACCCGTATCCGATCTACGATAACGTGCTGCCGCATATCGATGTCTTCCTCGAGAACGGCTACACGAAAGAAGAACAGAAGATGATCGACGAGACACGCAAAATTTTGAACGCACCAGAATTAGGTGTGACGGCGACGTGTGTCCGCGTCCCGGTCCGTAACAGCCACGCCGTCTCGATCACGGTCACGCTCGAGCGTGAAGCGACGCTCGCGGAAGTGAAGGCGGTCCTCAGTGACGCGCCAGGCGTCGTCCTCATGGACAACCCGAGCGAGCTCGTCTACCCGACGCCGCTCGATGCGAACGGGACGGACGAAGTGTACGTCGGTCGCGTCCGCCGCGACGAGTCGCAACCGAACACGTTCCATCTCTGGTGTGTCGCCGATAACGTCCGCAAAGGGGCGGCGGCGAATGCCGTTCAAATCGCCCAGTGCATGATCGGGCAAGTCGCTACGAAATAAGGGGGAAATCATATGTTCACAGGAGTCGCTACAGCACTCGCTACACCGTTCCAAACGGACGGTCAGTTAAATCTCACAGCGTGGGAAGCATTGATTGAAGATCAAATCAAAGAAGGCGTCAGCGGTCTTGTCATCGGGGGGACGACAGGCGAAGGGATGACGATCACAGACGAAGAGTTCGAGACGCTCCTCACGAAGGCGATCGAAGTCGCCGCCGGTCGTGCCGTCATCATCGCCGGGACAGGGTCGAACAATACGGCGTTAAGTATCACCAAGACGAAACGGGCGGCAGAACTTGGTGCCGAGATGGCGATGGTCGTCACGCCTTACTATAATAAGTCGACCCAAGCGGGGCTGATCGCCCACTTCACGGCGATCGCCGACGCGTCACCGATTCCACTCATGCTCTACAACGTCCCGTCACGGACAGGCGTCGCGCTCGATCCGGCAACGGTCGGTGAACTCGCCGAACACCCACGCATCGCTGCGTTGAAAGAAGCGAGCGGGGACATCTCGGTGATGGCACAAATGATGGCCCACTTGCCGGAAGGTTTCCCGGTCTACTGCGGAAATGACGACCAAATCCTGCCGTACATGGCATGGGGTGCCCAAGGTGTCGTCTCGGTGCTCTCGAACGTGTATCCGGGAGCGACAGTCGCGCTCGCCGAAGCGCTTCTCGCCGGAGATTTAGAGACGGCCCGCACATGGCAGATCCGCTTGCTTCCGGTCATCGATGAACTGTTCGCCGAAGTGAACCCGATCCCGGTCAAGGCGGCGTTGAACGCCCGCGGTTTCGAATTTGGCTCGCCGCGCCTCCCGCTCGTTCCGATGAGCGCGACGGCCGAGGCACGTCTGTTGTCGGCGATGGAGCAGTTTAATGAGGTGAGACAGTGAACTTGTTAATTCACGGATACGGCGCGATGGGACAGATCGTTGAAGAAGTCGCGCTCGCTCAAAACTTGAACGTCGCGGCCATCGTCTCACCGGCGGGCGGCGATCATCCCGTTTCACTGAAAGAAGTCGACGCCGCGATCGACGTCGTCATCGACTTCTCGAACCCGGCGCTGCTTGATGACGTGCTCGCGTTCGGGAAAGACAAGCAAATCCCGCTCGTCATCGCGACGACGGGCTTCTCGGAAGCTGAACTGGCAAAGATCGAGGACGCATCGAAACAGATCCCGATCTTCCAGTCGTATAACACGTCTTACGGGATCGCACTGTTGAAGCAGTTGCTTGACCAGCTCGTGCCGCTCACGCTTGGTTATGATATCGAAGTGATCGAAGCGCATCACCGTAAAAAAGTCGATGCGCCGAGCGGGACGGCTGAACTGCTCGCCCGTGCCATCGAGGCGAAACGGGACGTGACGCCGGTGTACGAACGCGCGTCACGTCGTGAGGCGAGAGGTACTGACGAACTCGGCATGCACTCGGTCCGCGGCGGCACGATCTTCGGTGAGCATACGGTGCTCTTCGCCGGAGACGATGAAATGCTTGAATTAAAACATACGGCCCTGTCGAAACGCGTCTTCGCGAACGGGGCACTCGCCGCGGCGGCGACGATTCTCGACCGCCCGGCCGGATTATACAATTTAACGAACCTATACGAGGAGGCCACTCATGTTACTCACAAACGCTTATGAAATCGCACAATACATTAAAGATGCCAAGAAAGAAACGCCAGTCAAATTGTACGTCAACGGTCAGTTGGCAGGTTTAACAATCGAAGAAGCAAAAGCATTCGGAACGGACGAGTCGAAATTATTCCTCACGACGGCTGAACGTGCGGCCGCTTTCCTTGAAGCGAACGCGTCAGTCATCACCGACTCGCACCTCGAGTTCGACCGCCGCAACAGCGCCGTGCCGATGCTTGACACGACGAAGTTGAACGCCCGTATCGAACCAGGTTCGTTCATCCGTGACCACGTTCAAATCGGCAACAACGTCGTCGTCATGATGGGGGCGGTCATCAATATCGGCGCCGTCATCGGTGACGGGTCGATGGTCGACATGAACGCCGTCATCGGCGCCCGCGGCACACTCGGTAAAAACGTCCACCTTGGCGCTGGCGCAGTCGTCGCAGGTGTCCTCGAGCCGCCTTCAAAAGATCCGGTCATCATCGAAGACGGGGTCATGATCGGTGCAAACGCGGTCATCTTAGAAGGTGTCCGTGTCGGCGAGAATGCGGTCGTCGCAGCAGGCAGTGTCGTCACAGTCGACGTCCCGGCAGGAAGTGTCGTCGCCGGCACGCCAGCCCGTGTCATCAAGCAAAAAGATGAAAAAACAGCAGAAAAAACACAACTAGTGGATGACTTACGCTCCCTGTAACGTATAATAGACAGAAAATATCAAAAGTGAATGGGAGAGTTGAACAATGGAACAATATGGACAATGGATGTGGAAAGACGGGGCTTGGATCGAGCCGAGTGACGCGAACACGAGTATCATGACGCACGCGATCCACTACGGTAGCGGGTTCTTCGAAGGAATTCGGGCGTATCACACAGAGGAAGGTCCAGCCATCTTCCGACTCCGTGAACACTTGGAGCGACTCGTTCGTTCGTGTGCTTACTATCACGTCGAACTACCGTACACGGTCGACGAGCTCGAACAAGCGACGATCGAATTGATCGAACGCAACGGCTTTGAAGCGTGTTACATCCGTCCATTCGTTTTCCTCGGCACACCTTGGCAGGCACTCATGCCGACGCAGGAAACGAAAGTACACGTTGCCATCTCATGCTGGCCGCTCGGCGAATATTTCAGCAAGACGGTCGGTATCCGGGCGAAAGTCGCGTCATACCGCCGCGTCTCGTCGACGATGATGCCGATGCAAGCGAAAGCGGCAGCCAACTATATGAATTCGCAACTCCTTAAAGGAGAAGCGGTCCGAGACGGGTATGACGAAGCGATTGCCCTCGACATGAACGGAAACGTCAGCGAGGCGAGCGTCGCCAACATCTTCCTCGTCAAAGGCAATAAAATTTTCACACCGTCACTCGACTGTTCCGTCCTCGACGGCATCACGCGTCAAACGGTCATCGATCTTGCCCGTGAAGAAGGGTTCGAGGTCATTGAGCGCCATATCGGACGTGACGAATTGTATGTAGCAGATGAGATCTTCTTGACGGGTACAGCAGCTGAAGTGACGAGTGTCATCGAAGTCGACAATATCTCGATCGGCGGCGGGGTTCAGACGGTCGCAACGACTATGCTCGCCCGTTACCGCGAGACCGTGACGGGACTGATCCCGGCACATCGCGATTGGATCACGTTCGTCAAAGAAGCAGTCAAAGAATAAGGGAGCAATGTGTATGGGAGTCACAATTGACTTAAACGCGATTCGCGAGAACAAACGTCGGATCGAGGCACTCGGCCGACCGGTGTTTGCCGTCGTGAAAAACAACGCCTATAACTTAGGGATGGAGCCAGTTGTGACGACATTGTACGCAGAAGGGGTGCGTCACTTCATGGTGACGACGCTCGACGAGGGGAGCGAGGTCCGGGTGCATGCACCCGAGGCGAACGTCCTCGTCATGAACCCCGTTTACGAGTGGTCGGCCGTGCATCGCGACGGTTTAGACGTCGCCATCGGTTCGTACGATTGGCTCGTCTCACAACGCCATGAGCTCGACGGCGTCCGTCTTCATTTGAAGCTCGATGTCGGCATGAACCGGTTTGGCGCGAAGACGTTCGAAGAAGCGCTTGCCATCTTAGCGTTCTGCCAAGATGAAAAGCTCGACCTCGTCGGTTTGTGCACACACTTTCCGCTCGCCGACGCCGATAACGCCGAAATCGAGCACAGTGTCCATGTCGAACGGTTTGCCGACTGGTCGACGCGGCTGATCGAACGGCATTCGTTTGAAGTCGTCCATGCCGCCAACAGCGCGGCGACGCTTCAAGCCGATCCGCGTCTCGGGCACTGCACGCACGTCCGGGTCGGAATCTTTCTCTACGGCTACTCATCGGTCGAGGCGGTCGATTGGCTCGTCCCGGCGTTTTATTGGGAGACGGAAGTCGTTGCCGTGCACGATATCGAGGCCGGCGCACACGTCGGCTACGGGACGGGCTACACGGCACCGTCGAAAGAGCGGATCGCCGTGTTGTCAGTCGGATATGGCGATGGCTTGATGCGGGCCCGTCGGCATTTGCCGGTCCACATTAATGGACGGGCGTTCCCGTTCGTTAGCAATATTTTCATGAGCCACAGCTTCCTCCGCGTCGACGAGACGGTTCAAATCGGCGACCGGGTCGAGCTGTACGGTAATGAGACGAAGATCGATGACGTGACCCGGACCGGGCACGCCAACAACTCGGAACAACTATGCGCACGCTCATGGCGTGTCCCGCATCGCTTTGAAGGAGGCATTTTATGTACACCAGCAACCAATCCGTTTGTATGATCGAGGGCGTATCCGTCCAAGAACTTCAAGCGACGTACGGGACACCGCTCTATATCATGAGCGAGCCAGAACTTGAAGCTCGGCTCGGGCTCGTCCGGAGCGCATTTTTAGATAAGTATCCGAACACGTACGCGCTCTATGCGTCAAAGGCGATGTCGATCGCGGCCGTGTATGAGAAAGTCATGACGGCGGGCTTGAGCATCGACGTCGTCTCACGCGGTGAGATGTTCGTCGCGCTCCATGCCGGTGTCCCGGCTGACCGGATTCACGTTCACGGGTCAAATAAGACGGTGCAAGACATCTCGTTCGCGCTCGAGAACGGCATCACCCATTTCACGATCGACAACATGCGTGAGATCGGTCTGCTCTCGGGTCTCGCCGTAAAGCATGATGTCGATGTCGACGTCTTGCTCCGCATCGTCCCGCAAGTCGTTGGAGGCGCCCACGAGGCGATCCAGACGGGTGGGGTCGATACGAAGTTCGGTTTCCCGACGCATGACGACACGTATCTCGAAGCGGTCCGGGAAACACTCGCGACGGAACGTCTTCATCTGAAAGGGATCCATTGTCACGTCGGGTCACAGATTCAAGAACCGACGCTGTTCATCAATACGGTCAAGACGATGGTCAACTTCATCGAGACGATTCGTCGGGAGACCGGCTTTACGGCTGATGTGTTGAACATCGGCGGTGGCTTCGGCGTCGCCTATCTCGAGACGGATGACCCGCTCGACTTTGCCGCTACGATGACGCAAGTGATGGATACGCTCGTTTCAGAAGTGGAGCGATTCGGTTTGCCGCTCCCAAAAATCGGCATCGAGCCGGGACGTTGGCTCGTCGCCAACGCCGGTGCGACGCTGTATGAAGTCGGGACGGTCAAAGACGTGAGCGGTGTCCGCACATACGTCTCGGTCGACGGCGGCATGACAGACAACATCCGTCCTGCCCTCTATGATGCCGAATATGACGTCATCGCGGCGACGCGGATGGATGAAGCGAAGACGCTTGAAGCGAAGATCGTCGGGGCATGCTGCGAGTCGGGAGACATCATCTCGAACCGTTCGCTCATCCCGCCGGTTGAAGCCGGGGATTTTCTCCTCGTTAAAGCGACAGGCGCCTATAACTTCTCGATGGCGAGCAACTATAACCAAATGCTCCGCCCGCCCGTCGTCTTCGTGAAAGACGGGACACATCGTCTCGTCGTCCGCAGACAGACACTTGAAGACTTGGTCGCGTGTGAAGTGATTGGACAATCGACATAATTTTGTAGGCAGATAAAGAAAAGGGGTTCAGTCATAAAAACGACTGAATCCCTTTTCGTATGAACGACCGATGCGACCTTACCGAGTCGATCTATCAGGTTAATCTAGTTGTGCGTTGACTTCCGCTTCATATCGATTAACGAGCTCGTTGTTGTCGTCTGTCTGGTACTTCTTTTCCAACTCAAGTTTCAACTTTAGCCAAATCGTATTCTTTTCATAAAGGTCTCGATCGAACTGATGATTTAGTTGGTGCAGCGACAAGCCGAGGGCGCTCGCGTAGGCGAGATGACTCGGTAAATCACTCCGATCCGGGCCTTGTTGAATGTAACGGTCAATCTCTTCTTCCGTTACGTGAATGTTGTACTTCTCTTTTGCGACCGTTTTCCATGCGATACTTTGTTTCATCGCTTCGGTTGAGAGCGTGATGACTTGTTCATTCGTCAAGTCGGTTTCATAATACAGTTTCTCTTGGGACAATGTCCGAATCACCCACTTTCGAAGCGGTTCCTCAACGTCGAACTGGTTTGCTTCGGTGATGACGTCGTCAAACAGTGCTTTATAATCGTCGAACGCGAAATTGTCTACGACTTGGCGTTGTTCTTCTTCGCTCTTCATGTCAATCGTCAAAGGTGACGATGTCGCGGATTGACATGCTGTTGTAAAGATGACGAGCGAGAGCGTACATAATAGAAACGATTTGAAACGTGGGGTCACGGTGATCCTCTCCTTATTTGTATCGTCTTCAAACGTAGTACAAGTTTCAATCAAAAGAACAATCTAGTCATTTCTATATACGGGACGATGAGCTATCAAGTTCCCATGCTTTTCGGTCAAATTGCTACACGTGAGAACCATTTTCACTTATGATGAAAAAGACTACATCAGGGGAAGTGATTTCTAATGGAGAAAACAGTCGGACAACAGTTGATCGAGTCGCGGCGGACGATTCGGATGTTTGTAGAGGAACCGCTTGATACGGCATTGCTGTATCAGTTGCTCACCTCGGCCCACCAAGCGCCGTTTCATAACAAAGTCGAGCCGTGGAATCTTTATTTGTTCAACGGTGACGGGAAAGGCGTGTTGTTAGACGCGCTCGAACCGGCGTTTCAAGACGGTCCTGAGGCCAAGCGAGAGAAGATTACCGGACGGATCCGCAACGCGGCGGCGTGTGTGTACGTAACGACGAAGCCGTTTGAGACGGAGAAAGGGCAAAAGGATGCACTGCTCGCGACGGCGACGTTCATCCAGAACTTCCATTTGCTCTGTGCCGAGCAAAACATCGGGCTCGTCTGGCGGACGGGCGGTATCTTCGAAGACGCTCGCCTGCAGGAGATGATCGGTGCGGACGGGGAGACGTTCGTCGGTCTGCTCCAACTCGGACGATTTGAAGACGTCCCGCCGACGAAGGCGCGGCAGTCGCTTGATGCGTGTTTGACGATCTTTGAGTGAACATGAAAAAGCTCGAGTGCGACGTGGCCGCACTCGAGCTGGATGTATAAATAGGCTGAGACGTTTAAAAACGTCTCAGTTTATTTTTTGAGCTTGCCAGCAAGCCAGTTTTGAATGACATTCGTCGGAATCATGGTGATTACTTTCCCCCAGTTTGAGTTTCTTCTTCTATAGCATTATCCAATTGCATCCGTTCCCAAACCTCTCGATGTGTACCTTTTAGCGTATCATCGAACGAATCATCGATGTGAAGGCAATAGCTTGGGTTAATGGACGAGGCGTACAGGTCTAACATGAGTTGTGCATGGTTTGGATACATACAATTGGCCCCTTTCGACACGTCGGCTTGACTACATCCTCAGTATACAAGGGAAACATGAAGAAAAATCGGGGTAATCGTTAACAATTTATGAATCTTGTAAACGCTTTCACAAACTTTGTGTCGGTGTTAACGGTTCACACGTCGTCAAGTACTGCTCGGCCCGCTTCGCATACTTGTTGACGGTCCGTTCCATGATGAAGCGGTCTTCGTCATTGAGCGGACGGACGACTTTGGCTGGTACGCCCATGACCATGACACCTTCCGGAATTTGCATATTCGGGGTGACGAGTGCACCGGCGGCAACGAACGAGCCTTTCCCGACTTTGGCACCGTCAAGCACGGTCGCATGCATCCCGATGAGACAGCCTTCCTCGATCTCACAACCGTGAATCATCGCCATATGGCCGATCGAGACACGGTCATGGATGATTGTCGGTGATCCTTCGTATTGATGGATCATCGACCCGTCTTGAATATTGACATAAGCGCCAATCTGGATCGGGCCCTCGTCTCCACGGATGACGGTGTTGAACCAAACACCGGAATGGGCTCCGATCGTGACGTCACCGATGACGTGGGCGCCAGGTGCGACGAATACCGTCTCGTCGACATGTGGGATCAGGTCTCCTAATTTGTATTGCATATGTGTAACCCCTTTCAACTAGATATGCTCCCATTGTCGCACAACTACAAAAAGAAATTGCGTCCGAAAGATTATTCTTGATAAGATAGGTAAAATACGTTGCAAAAGGAGACAGACAGATGGAAAAACAACATTTGATCGACATTGCCGCCAAGAAAAAGAAAGCGGCGGTCGTCTTTAAGGACGTCGCGGTCATCGACGTCTATAGCCGCGAGACGATTCGCACCGATGTCGCCATCGACTCGGGCTATATCGTCGCCATCGGAGAAGGTTACGAAGGGGAGACGGAATATCATGACCCGTCTTGGACGCTCGCTCCGTCATTCATCGACTCACACGTTCACATCGAGTCGTCGATGGTGCCTCCGCATGAGTTTGCGAAAGCGGTCCTGCCGCTCGGTGTGACGACGGTCATCGCCGACCCACATGAGATCGCGAACGTCAACGGTGCGCTCGGGATCGAGTATATGCTTGCCGATGCGAACGGATTGCCGCTCGACGTCCGGATGATGCTACCGAGCTGCGTCCCGGCGACGCCGTTCGAACACGCGGGCGCCAAACTGTATGCCGAAGATCTTGCGCCATTTTTAGGGGACCCTGGAGTGCACGGTCTCGGGGAAGTGATGGATTATCCATCGGTCGAAGCCGGCAGCGAGGACATGCTCCAAAAAATCGCGCAAACGGAACTCGCGGGGAAAGTCGTCGATGGTCACGCGTCAGGCCTCAATCCTGATCAGTTAAACGTGTACCGGACAGCCGGCATCATGACCGACCACGAATGCACGACGGCAGAAGAGGCGATCGAGCGGGTCCGTCGTGGCTTTTACGTCCAGATTCGCGAAGGATCGGTCGCGCGGAACGTCGAGAAAGTGAGTCGGGCCATCACCGAAAGTAATGCCCACCGCTTCTTGTTCTGTACGGACGACAAGCACCTCGATGATCTCGTGGCAGAAGGTGGTATCGACTATAACATCCGCATGGCAATCCGTCAGGGCGTCAAGCCGGAGACGGCATACGCCATCGCCAGCCTTCATGCGGCTGAAGCATACGGCTTGAAAGACGTCGGTGCGATCGCGCCGGGCAAAAAAGCGAACTTTGTTATCTTGTCAGACGTCGAATCGGTTAACATCGAAACCGTCTACGTCGATGGTACGGCAGTCGCGCGAGCGGGGAAAGCCACGTTCGAGGCCGAAGGGGTTGAAGTGCCGAAGCCGATGAAAGGTGAGCTCAAACTCCCGGACCTGACAACTGACTCGTTCCGCCTGCCGATCAAGGAAGAAGCGGTCGACGTGATTCAAGTGTTGCCGAACAGCCTGTTGACGAAGCGTGTCCGCCACGTGTTCAACCCGGATGAATCGGGCGCTGATCTTACCGAGGACATCGTGACGCTCGCCGTCATCGAGCGGCATCACGGGACGGGCCATATGGCGCTCGCACCGGTGACGGGCTTTGGACTCAAACGTGGTGCGCTCGCAGCGACGGTCGCCCACGACAGCCATAACCTTGTCATTGCCGGTGTCAGCCCGGAAGACATGTTACTTGCTGCAGAGACGCTCGAGAAGGTCGGTGGCGGTGTCGTCGCCGTCTCGGAAGGGAAAGTGCTTGCCGTCTTGCCGCTCGAGATTGGAGGGCTCATGACGAGGCGTCCGTATCATGAAGTCGCAGACGTGCTCGAACAGCTGAACGACGCACTTGACGTCGTCGGGGCTCATCGTCACTTCAACCCGTATTTGACGATGTCGTTCCTGGCACTCCCCGTCATTCCCGACTTGAAATTGACGGACATGGGACTGTTTGATGTGACAACGTTCTCATTTATCGGAAATTGACTCGGTCTAACGTATGATTTTCGTAAAGACCAACCCGAAACGTTTGAATGCGTGCGCTTAAGTTGATATAGTTACAACAAGTTTCATCGGTACAAATTGAAAGGGGGGATATAACAGATGGAACAAGTTGCTTACAACCGGTCGTATGATGAACATGAGGATTTGATCAATTCTGTGTATCGTGCCTTCAAGGACCGGTGTGAAGAATTACCTAGCGAGACGCAGACGAAGCGACGGTTGCGCCGTCTTATTTTATTGACGATCAAAGATCATACGTCATCGCATGCCGAACGGTTCGTGCTTTATCACTTCTTTAGTGATTTCTTTAAAGCCGTTGAGTCAAACGACCAAGCCGCGCTCGCTGTATTAAAACAAATCGTCCGTGACTAAAAAAACTATTGATATGTTACTGTAACCTATGATAATTTAGACGTAACTTTAAATGAATATTCGTGCTATCGATGAGGTAGAGGTGCGATGCTGATGAGTAAGTAGTCCGAGGATGACAACGGTGAAGACTACAGAAAGGCAGAATCGCCGAAGTGTAAAGTCATGTCTCTGACTTTATGCTGGGCTGACGGGAAATACTCGTCGGACTGCCATACATATATTACGTATGGAGCGCTCCAAGTCGGCTAAGAAAGACGGAACATCCAGCGAGGGTGTCGGCTTTGTTGCCGATGCCCTCGCTTTGCGTTTTTTTAAGCATTGGGGGGCCTCATCTCAAACAGAAGAGGAGGAAATCAGCATGGTAGATTATTCAACATCGGTGCTTTCGTTAGTGCCGGCACTACTCGCCATCATTATGGCGATCACAACAAGGAAAGTTATTCCGTCACTCGGTGTCGGGATCATCGCAGGGGTCTTGCTCCTTCATAGCTTCAATCCACTTGAATCGATTCAGTACTTATGGTCGAACGTCATCGCCTTGTTCTGGGCGGATGGGGCCATAAACGAATGGAACGTGCTCTTGATCGCGTTCTTGCTCTTGCTTGGTGTTTTATCGTCAATCATTCAAACATCGGGCGGTGCTCGCGCGTTCGGTGAATGGGCGGCTTCTAACGTCAAAACGGCGCGCGGCGCGCGCCTCGTCTCGTTCGGTCTTGGAATGTTGATTTTCATCGACGACTATTTCAACAGTCTCGCTGTCGGGAACATTAGCCGACCGCTGACGGACCGGAAGAAAGTATCGCGCGCTAAACTCGCGTATACGATCGACTCGACGGCGGCTCCGGTCTGTGTCATCAGCCCACTTTCGAGCTGGGGGGCCTACATCATCGCCATCATCGCTGGTATTTTAACGAAGTACTCAATCGACAGCTACTCGTCGTTCTCGGCGTTCATTCAAATCATTCCGATGAACTTCTATGCCATCTTCGCACTCATGTTGACGGGGTACGTCGCTTTCACAGGGCTTGCCATCGGACCGATGCGGACGCACGAGCTACGTGCGCTTAAAGGCGAGCTCTACGACGTGTCGAAAGGTGCGCCGATGGGAATGAGTGAAGACATTAAAGAGCATGATGGTGGGAAAGTTCGCGACTTGATCGTCCCGATCATCGTTTTGATCATCGCGACCGTCTCGGCCATGCTTTACACAGGTGGCCAAGCGCTTGCTGCTGACGGTCAAAGCTTCTCGCTGCTCGGAGCGTTCGAATCGACGGACGTGACGCGTTCACTCGTTGCCGGCGCGGTCATCAGTTTGATCGTGGCGTTCTTGCTTCTCATCGGTCGCAACATTCCAGCTGTGGACTACGGTCATGCAGCGTGGGCCGGTATCCGGGCCATGTGGCCAGCCGTACTCATCTTGCTGTTCGCTTGGACGATCATTGCCGTCATCGGGGATATGAGAACTGGTGATTACTTGGCAAGCTTCGTCACAGATACGATCGCGGCGTCATACTTGCCGCTCATCTTGTTCGCGATTGCCGGTCTCATGGCGTTCTCAACGGGTACGAGCTGGGGGACGTTCGGTCTCATGCTACCAATCGGTGCTGATTTGATCATGGCAGTCGACCCAGAGCTGTTGCTCCCGACACTTGCCGCTGTGCTCGCAGGTGCCGTGTTCGGTGACCACTGTTCACCGATCTCGGATACGACGATCCTCAGTTCGACGGGTGCCGGGTCGCACCACATCGACCACGTGTTGACACAACTCCCGTACGCGTTGATCGCGGCAGGAGTGTCGGCGGTCGGTTACTTGGTTCTTGGGATCACAAGCTCGATGTGGATTGGATTCTTCGCGGCGTTCGCGACGTTCGTCGTCGCGCTGGTCGTCGCTCAAGTCATCTCGAAGCGCGGCCAAGTGCCGGCAGAGATGCGTGCTGAGCGTGAAGCGTAAACAGCTCGTCTAACAATCCGAAAAGATGTGTGTCACGAATCATGTGACACACATCTTTTTTGTATGGAATGTAAAAACAAATCCTGCCGCTATGCGACAGGATTTGTTTTTTAGTTAACGTCCAACCACTTGAAGCTAGCGTCAGCTCCGAACGGATGGCGGTACATGTTTTGAATGTTTGAGCGCTCGAGGTAAGCTTCACCTTTTTGGTAGATCGGTGCGATCGCGAAGTCGTCTTCGAGCAGGATGCGTTCAGCTTCTTGCATCGTCTCCCAACGCTTCATTTGATCAGCTTCTTTCTTCGCGCTTTGGATCAACTGATCGTACTCATCGTTCGAGTACGCCATCCGGTTGAACGGACCGTCTGTGATCCACATGTCGAGGTACGTCATTGGATCCTGATAGTCAGGGCCCCAGCCGGCAGCAGAGATATCATAGTCGCCTGCACCTTCAAGCTCGAGGAAGTTTTTGAACGGCTGTTGTTTGATGTTAAGCGTGAGTCCAGGCAAGTTCTTCTCGAGTTCACCTTTGATGTACTCGTTGACTTTCTTGAACGCTTCTTCATCACGTGAGAGGAACTCGAGTTCGATCGTCTCGACGCCGAGCTCGGCAAGTCCTTTATCCCAGGCAGCTTTCGCTTCGTCGACGTTGTAGCTTTGAAGATCAGGATACTTCTCGCGGAAGTCAGCTCCGTCTTCCGTGAACGTGAAGTCCTTAGCGACGATGAAGTTGGCCGGCTGTGAACCGTCTGTCAAGATGACGTCGGTTACGCCTTGCTTGTCGAAACCTTTCGCCAACGCTTCACGAATATTCACGTTTTGGAGTGCTTCATTCTTTTGGTTGAAACGAAGGAAGTTGATCCGTGCGTCAGCACGTGTTTTAAACTCTTCTGCTTCTTGGAATTGTGGAACGAATTCAGAAGACAAGAGCGTATAGTCGACTTCACCTGACTCGAACAAGTTGACACCGGTCGCGACTTCTTTGACGACTTTGACGTTGATCGTGTCCATCTTGACGTTTTCAGCATCCCAGTAATCTGGATTCTTTTTATAAACCCAACCTTCGTTGTCTTGCCAGCTATCAAGTACGTAAGGGCCGTTGTAGAGCGTTTTATCGACGGCTGTCGCGAACGACTCGCCTTGTTCTTCGACGAACTCTTGTTTTTGCGGCATGTACGTCGGGAATCCTGTCAACCCGAGGAAGTATGGAGCCGGTGCTTCCAATTGAACTTCAAGCGTCTTCTCATCGACTGCTTTCGCACCGAGTGAATCGAGTTCAGCTTCGCCGCCGAGGATTTTGTTGGCATTCTTCAAGTCTTGAAGGATGTATGCGTACTCGGCACCCGTTTCAGGGTTGAGGGCACGTTTCCACGAGTAAACGAAGTCTTCAGCCGTTACTGGTGAGCCGTCTGACCAGTTGGCGTCACGTAATTTAAATGTGTATGTAAGACCGTCTTCCGAAATCTCGACGTCCTCAGCAATACCTGGTACTGGTTGGTTGTTTTCATCAAGACGATACAGTCCCTCGAAGACGTTGTTCGTCACGATGATCGATGTCGAGTCGGTCGTGAGTGTCGGGTCAAGCTGTGGCAAATCAGTTGCCGAAACGAGCGTGACTTCTTTTTTCGCGTCACTTGATGACGATCCGTCCGACGAATCTGTTGCCTCTTCTCCACCGCCACACGCTGCTGTAGCAAGCAAAGCGACACCCGATAAAGCTAACCATTTTTTATTCCGCATTGTCTTACCTCCCGAAAATTCTGATTGTTTCGAATATATTGCAATTAAACTACAAACAGAATGAATGCGCAATGAAATTTTTTAAATTATTCGAAAATACAAACATTACTAAAACACCTATCTAAACGTTCCTTTATTCAGTAGAATGAGAAAATCATCGAATGTTTATACATTATGTGTGTATAGTTATTCGATAAAAGTGAACTAATGTTGGAGGGTTTTGAATGAAGTCACAATCAGCCGGAATCGGCTTTTTCGGGCTCGCTGCCATGGTCGTCGGGACGATGATTGGCGGAGGAGCTTTTAACTTGCCAGGAGCGATGGCCCAAGGTGCCGGGGTCGGGTCAGTGATGATCGGTTGGACGATCACAGGGGTCGGTATGATTATGCTGGCGTTCGTATTCCAATTTTTGGCGGATTCACGTCCTGAACTTGAGGGTGGGATTTATGCCTACGCTAAAGAAGGGTTTGGGAAGTTCGTCGGCTTCAATAGCGGCTGGGGTTATTGGATGTCCGCTTGGATCGGGACAGTAGCGAACATCACGCTGATCTTTAGCACGCTCAGTTACTTTTTCCCGATTTTTTCAGCAGAGCATCGATCGTTCCGGTTAGTGATGAGCGCGTTCTTCATTTGGGGGCTGTTCTGGCTCATCTCTCGAGGGATGAAGGAGGCGGCGCTCTTGAACATCGTCACGACGATCGCGAAGCTCGTCCCGATCTTCTTGTTCATCGTGCTCATTTTGTTTGCGTTCCAGATTGAGACGTTCCAAATCGATGTTTGGGGCGAGTCTGGTTTCAGTTGGTCGCACGTGTTTCCCCAAGTGAAATCGACGATGCTCGTGACGCTTTGGGCGTTTGTCGGCATTGAAGGCGCGGTCGTCTTATCGTCGCGGGCGCGCAATAAGCGCGATGTCGGGCGGGCGACGGTGATCGGCCTCATCGGGACGCTGTTGATTTACATGATGATTTCAATCTTCTCCTTCGGCGTCATGACGCAAGAACAACTCACGGCGCTCCCGGAACCGTCGATGGCGTACGTGCTCGAAGCGGTCGTCGGTCCGGTCGGTGCGACGATCATCAATATCGGTCTGCTCGTGTCGCTCGCTGGGGCGTTGCTCGGGTGGACGATATTGGCGACGGAGATCTCCTACGTGGCGAGCCGGGACGGTGTGTTCCCGAAATTGTTCAATCGACTCAATCGAAATGATACGCCGGTGAGCGCCTTGTTCATCACGCAAGCGTTCACGCAAGCAGTCACGGTCATCGCCTTGTTCTCGGAACAGACGTACTTGGTGCTCTCGAGCATCGCCGGTATCGCCGCGCTCGTGCCTTACTTATTCTCGGCCTTGTTCGGCTGGAAAGAGGCACGGCGGACTGGTGTTCGGAAAATGGTCCTCGTTTCGAGTGTCGCCTCGCTCTACGCGGCATGGTTACTCTACGCATCCGGGATTGAATACATGCTCATCGCAATGATTTTGTATGCGCCGGGAATCTTCGTTTTCATGCTCGCAGAACGGGAGCAAGGACGGAAGTTCCTAAGCGGGATTCAGTATGCGATTGCGACTGTCATCATCCTCGCGGCGACTTATGGTGTGTACGGACTATGGACGGCTGCGATTAGCCTCTAATCAAAAGAAGCACCGGTCGTCGAGATGACGACCGGTGCTTCTTTATGTCTCGTTATTCGTGAGCAACCGGACGACTTGGTCGGGTGGCATTGGTTTGGCGTATAAAAATCCTTGGAACGAGTCGCAATCGGTCTCTTTTAAATGGTCGAGCATGATTTGGTCTTCGACGCCTTCGGCGACGACGTGAAGGTTCAAACTCTTGCCGAGGTGGACGATGACGTCGAGCAAGTGAGACTTCGACGTCAACCAGTCGTCGAGGAACACTTTGTCGATCTTCAGCTCGTCGACCGGGAACGATTTCAAGTATTGAAGCGACGAGAAGCCGGTTCCAAAGTCGTCGATCGACAGGCGGTAATCGAGCCGTTTGATTTGATTCATCCGAGCGATGGTTTCCTCCGTCTGTTGCATGACGAGACTTTCTGTGATCTCGAGAATGACGTCGGACGGGTTCAAATCGAGTTGTTGCTTGATGTTTCGGAGCGTGTTGATGAAACTCTCGCTGCGGAACTGGTTCGGCGAAATATTGACCGCCATCGATAGAGGATGATTGACGAGCGGTTGCCACGCCTTCAGTTGCTTGGTGGCCTCAAGAATGACCCAGTTGTTGATCGGGACGATCAGCGCCATCTCTTCAGCGAGCGGGATGAACTCCGAAGGCGGGATTTGCCCGAGTTGGTCGTGATGCCAGCGCAGTAACGCCTCAAATCCAATCAGCTTATCCGTTTTCAAGTCGAACTTCGGTTGGTATTCGAGATAAAAATGTTTTTCTTCGAGCGCTTGGTACAGCGCTTTTTCGATATGGATTTGTCTTGAGAACGCATCGTCCATGTCTTTCGTGACGAATTGGATCGTCCCGACACCGATGCGCTTGCCTTTGAACAAAGCGCTCTCGGCCCGGGTGTATAGCTCGTCCAACGAATTAGTGGCCGATGGGTAGAACACGCAACCGATCGAGATCGATAACATGATCGAATGGTGGTAAATCCGGAACGGTCGTTGCAGTTCGTGTTGCAGTTGACGAAGCAGCTGGAACACTTCTTCTTTTGATTGTTCAAAGAAAAGAATACCGTACAAGCCGCCCGAAGGATGGAACATGACACTCGACTGGGGCAGGAAGCGTTCAGCCCGATCTTTAATTTGGAGCAACAGTTCATTGCCGACGCGTGAACCGAACGACTCGTTGATAATTTTGAACCGATCGATATCGAAGAGGGCGACGTGCAACAACCCGTTATGTTCTTTCACGTCAGTAAGTGAGTGCGCATATTGGCGCAAGAGCCCTTTTTTATTTAACAGTCCGGTCAAATCGTTGTGATAGGCGAGGTAGTTCACTTCTTGTTCGAGACGTTTCTTATCAGACACGTCGAAACCAAACGCCGTGTATTGGGCGATTTCGCCGTCTTCACTTAAAATCGGTACGATTGTCAAGTTGAGCCAGCAGATGTTCGTCACATGTCGTTGTGACCGAATCGGCATCTCGCCGTTCCAAATTTGATCGGTCGTGAGCGCTTGACGTACCACGCCCGCAATCGGATCATCTTCAAAAGAGGGGTGAATGAGATCGAACCAGTTACGACCGATGAATTGTTGGTCAGGTGCCCCGATCAAGTCGCACAACAGCGGGTTGATCTCTGTGATCTCGCCGCGAGCGTTGGCTGCCAAATAATAAGTCGAATGCTCGATCATCGCTTGGAAGTGGTGGAGCAGGTTGAACTGCTCGGTGCTGATGAGCGGACCGAAGCCTTTCGGTAGGAAGGCTAAAAAATAGCCGTTGACGTTGTTGATCGAAAAAGTTTGTAAGTAAGCGGTCGCATAGACGACCGAGCCGTTTTTATGTTTAAACGCCGTCAACGCCGTCGTCGAGAATGGATATTGAAGGAGCAATGGTGACCACGTATCAAGCGCCTGCTCTAAATGTTGGACGACGGGTAATGCGTGGTGAAGTACCTCGTCACGCTCCCAACCGAACAGCGTCTCCGCTTGTTCGTTCCAAAGAAGGACGGTGCCGTCAAAATCGATGTAACAGCATGGGATCGATAGGGCATCGATGAACGTATCAATCGGCAAATCACGCAATGAAGTCACACAAATTCCTCCAATCTACATCAAATAAGTCATACTATACGTTCAGTGTACCTTATTTTCCCAACCCAAGGAACGGGCAAGTTCGTCGTTGTCAAAAGAAAGACGGTCATCATATACTGGAGGAGTAAGGTAGTTTTTTTTCATAAGGGGGAAATCAAATGTCAAAAACACAAGAAGTGATTGAATTGACAGAGAAATTCGGGGCGCACAATTATCATCCGCTTCCAATCGTCATCTCGGAGGCGAAGGGGATTTGGGTGACGGACCCGGAAGGAAATCGTTACATGGATATGTTGAGTGCGTATTCGGCTGTCAACCAGGGGCATTGTCATCCGAAAATCATTCAAGCGTTAAAAGATCAGGCCGACAAGATCACGTTGACGTCACGTGCTTTCTACAATGATCAGCTCGGTCGCTTCTACAAAAAAGTGGCAACGCTTACAAATAAAGAAATGGTGTTACCGATGAACACCGGTGCCGAAGCGGTCGAGACCGCGGTCAAGGCATCACGGCGCTGGGCCTATGAGGTCAAACAAATTCCGGGGCAAGCCGAGATTATCGTCTGCACCGGCAACTTCCATGGACGGACGATGGCGGCTGTGTCGATGTCGACAGAAGCGGACTATCAGCGCGGTTTCGGACCGCTCCTCCCAGGCTTCAAAGTCGTGCCGTACGGAGACATCGACGCGTTCGAGGCGGCGATCACGGAGAACACGGCGGCGTTCATCGTTGAACCGATTCAAGGGGAAGCGGGTATCATCATCCCGCCGGCGGGTTACTTGAAGCGGGCGGCTGAATTGTGTAAGGCGAACAACGTGTTGTTCATCGCAGATGAGATTCAGTCAGGTCTTGGCCGCTCTGGAAAATGGTTCGCGATCGAATGGGAAGGCGTCGATCCCGATATGTATATCCTCGGAAAAGCACTCGGTGGCGGTGTCTTCCCGGTATCGTGCGTGGCTGCTAACGAAAGCGTCCTCCGAGTGTTCAATCCAGGATCGCACGGGTCGACGTTCGGGGGGAACCCGCTCGCGGCGGCGGTATCGATCGCTGCGCTCGAGGTGCTTGAAGAAGAACAGCTTCCGGAGCGTTCGCTCGAACTCGGGACGTACTTTATGGACCGTTTAAAGTCAATCGACAACCCACGCATTAAAGAAGTCCGGGGCCGCGGCCTATTTATCGGGATCGAGTTGACGGAAGCGGCTCGTCCTTATTGTGAGGCGCTTAAAGAGCGGGGCTTGCTTTGCAAGGAGACGCACGAGACGGTCATTCGACTCGCGCCACCGCTTGTCATTACGAAAGAAGAACTCGATGAGGCGTTCACGGCAATCGAGGCTGTATTCGCACCGACTCCTATTTCATAATGCGGGAGGGCTTGTTATAATTTGAGAAGAAATGCAGACACCTGCCGGGCGATGTTTTCGCGGCAGGTGTCTTTTCGTAAGGAGGAACGGTCGTGCTCTACGTTTACGTTGGTTTAGCAGGAGCGCTTGGAGCGCTAGCAAGGTATGGGGTCGGTATAGGGATGCATACGTTGTGGACAGGTACATTTCCGCTAGGGACGCTCACCGTCAACTTGATCGGCAGTTTTCTACTCGGTTGGCTCACCCATTACTTGTTTCAGACCGGAAAGTTCTCACCGATGGTCATTACGGCGGTCGGTACAGGGTTTATCGGTTCGTTCACGACGTTCTCGACGTTCAGTGTCGAGACGATTGTGATGATTGAGTCAGGGAACCTGATCGGAGCGCTCACCTATGTGACACTGAGCATCGTCCTCGGCCTGTTCAGCTCGTGGTTAGGCTATAAACTAGGAAGAAGACGATTCCGGCGTTTTGTGAAGCGAGAGGGGGAGGCGTGATGACTGTTGTGACAGTGATGATCGGTGCCTTTTTCGGGGCGATGGCCCGCTTCGGAATTGGTCAGCTCGTTAAAGTATGGACGAGATCGGTCTTTCCTTGGGCGACTTTGTTCGTGAACGTGACCGGATCGTTTTGGCTCGGATATTTGTATGCAGCCCCTGTACCTTCGGTGGTGGGACTCGGAATCGGTGTCGGCTTCCTCGGTTCGTTCACGACGTTCTCGACGTTCAAACTTGAAGTGATGCGGTTCGTGACGAAAGATTGGCTTCGCTTTGGTTTATACTTACTGGCGACGTATGTCTTTGGTTTAATTGCCGCCTACCTTGGCTACCAATTTGGACAATAAACAATCCCTCGGAAACTCCGAGGGATTGTTTATTGTTCAGCGAGTTGAAGCTTTTCAGCACATGATGCGCATGTGTTTTCATAAGACTCACACTGCTCATCCATATGTTGTCCGCATTCTTGACACGTCTTATCTGGTAATTTCCGATAAAATTCGACTGACGATTCGAGTCGGCTTGCCCATTCATTCATATAAAGCGCCTCCTTTAAGTATGCGTGCGTTTGTTAAGTTGTATTCATTGTATTATAACAGTTGTGTTTAAGTCAATTATAATCTATAACAGATTTTTCTGTTTGGATTTGCTAAAATGAAATTATACGAAATGAGGTGACACGGATGAAGGCACCACAATGCGAAACAATCGCCATCCAAAGTGAAGATGTGGCTGTATTGCAACAGGCACTTGTGCGATTGGATGCGAACCGAGTCAGTCGGTTGTTTAAGGCGTTCGCTGATCCGACGAGACTGAAAGTGCTGTACGTCTTGACGCTCGAGCAAGAATTATGTGTCTGTGACGTCGCCGCCGTGATCGGACACTCGAACGCGACCGCGTCTCATCATTTACGGACGCTCCTCGATCAAGGGCTCGTAAAATATCGTAAAGATGGGAAAGTTGTTTATTACTCATTAGATGATGAGCACGTTCGTCTTCTCGTCGAAATCGCGATGGCGCACAGTGCCGAACAGCAATCAGGTCTTTGAGAAGTGTCTACTGCGACAACACAGTAGACACTTTTTTATATTGTATTCTCTTCCAATCAGCGTTACGATATATTCAAATAAACGTTTGAATGAAGTGGGAGGAAGAGCGATGGAATCACGTGACGTCTTACCAGTCGAAGGTATAACTTGTACAAATTGTGCGGCGAAGATCGAGAAAAGCGTCTCGGAGCAGACCGGTGTCGCATCCTGTCAAATCGACTTTGCGACGAGCCGGATGATCATCGAATGGATTGATCCGTCCGAGCGTGAAACAGGCCTCCGTTCAATTGAAGAGACGATGGGGCGGATTGAACCGGGCGCGCATTTCGTGAAAACTGATCAAATCGAGCAAGCATCGAACCACCTGTTGTGGCGCTTTGGTATCGCCCTCAGCCTGCTTGTGCTCGCTCTCTTGACTGAATCACTGCCGTTATACGTTGTTGCTTATGCGGTCGCCGGCTATGATGTCGTCTATGCGGCAGCACGAAACGTATGGCATCGCGAATGGTTCGATGAGAAGTTTTTAATGACGATTGCGACGATTGGAGCGTTCGCAATTCGAGAATATCCGGAAGCGGTCGCCGTCATGCTATTTTATCAACTCGGCGAATACTTCCAAGGACGAGCCGTCCACGCGTCGCGTCGGTCGATCCAGTCATTATTGAATATGAAACCGACGATGGCACGTGTGCTCGGTCCGGACGGTGAGTTCGAACGGCGTCCTGAAGATGTGGCAATCGGCTCGGTCATCATCGTCCGTGCCGGCGAACAAGTTCCGATGGACGGGAGCGTCGTGATCGGATCGAGTTCACTCGATACGGCATCATTGACGGGCGAATCGGTTCCCCGTCAAGTCGGACCGCACGATGAAGTGCTCGCCGGAATGGTCAATTTAGAAGGGCGGCTTGAAGTGCGCGTCATACGATCTGCGACGGAGTCGAGCTTGCAAAAGATGATTGCGCTTGTCGAACAGGCAAGCTCGAACAAAGCAAAGACAGAGCAGATGATCACACGCTTAGCCAGAGTGTATACGCCGATTGTCGTCGTTTTAGCAGCAATCGTTGCGTTCATCCCACCTCTTTTCGTTGGGAATTTAGAGGAGTGGGTGTATCGCGCCTTAATTTTCCTCGTCATCAGTTGCCCGTGCGCACTCGTCATTTCAATTCCGTTAGGTTATTTCGGCGGGATCGGGGCTGGTTCTAAACGAGGGATTTTGGTCAAAGGCGGCGAGTATTTAGACGTGCTCGCCGAAGTGAAGACGGTCATCTTTGACAAGACGGGAACACTCACGACCGGTCGCTTTGAAGTGACGGACGTGACGACGAGCGGAGACGTGACGGAAGCGGAGTTGTTAACGCTCGCTGCCCGTGTTGAGATGGCATCGACGCATCCGCTGGCAAAAGCAATCGTCGCGAAGGCGAGCAAGACGACCGCGTTTGCGAATATTACCGAAGACCCGGGCTACGGTCTGACAGCGACAGATAGCACGGATACAATCTATGTCGGAAGTGCCCGTTTCATGAGGAAGTTAGGACATTCGATTCAAGATGAACAAATGGGCACAAGCGTCCACGTCATGAGAAATGACCGCTGGCTCGGGCGGATTGAACTGATGGATACGGTGAAAGAGGATGCCGCAGCAGCCATTGCCGCGCTAAAACGTCTCGGCTATCGGACGGTCATGTTGACAGGGGACCGGGATGAAGTTGCGACGTCGGTCGGTTTGAAAATCGGAATCGATGAAGTGAAAAGTGAGTTACTTCCCCATCAGAAAGTCGAGGAAGTGGAGAAGTTGGCCGCGCGAGGGAAAGTCGCGTTCGTAGGTGACGGTTTGAACGATGCGGCAGCGCTAGCCCGTGCGGACGTCGGACTCGTCATGGGTGGAATCGGGAGCGATGCCGCAGTGACGGCGGCAGACCTCGTGCTCATGAATGACGCACCGAGCGATGTCGTTGCGGCGATTGAGCTAAGTCAGCGGACGAAGCGGATCGTGTGGCAAAATATTGTCCTCGCATTCGGGATGAAGGCGCTGTTCCTCCTGCTCGGCGTGCTCGGACTCGCATCGATGTGGGAAGCTGTGTTCGCAGACGTCGGCGTCGCGTTGCTCGCCATCGGCAACGCGACTCGCTTGATTCGTTCCAACTAAAAAAACTTCAAGCGAGCTTGAAGTTTGGTGAATACTTGAGACCGATCAGTTGTGATCGGTCTTTTTTTGACGTGTTTTGAAAATCATGAACACGAGGATGATGATAGTCGCTACGAGTAAGAAAACGATTGAGTACAGTGCTTGAATGACGATATCGATTTGATTTTGAGTGGATACGAGCTCTTTCCGGATATCGTTGTATTGCATCTGTTTCAAAGCTCTTAAATCTTCTAGTATCGTCTGCCGTTGATCGGTCATCGACTTGGCCGTCACCGTCGCCTGTTCGATGTCACCGCTCTCGTACATGACGAGGACGCGGTCGGCTTCTTGTTCCCAAATGCCGTCCCGATGCAGTAAGTCGAGGAATGAACTTGGCGTTCTCGGATCATTCTTGATAGATTCCTTCAATTCTTTCGTACGTTGGGACATGCTGTAATAGGCTTCTAAAAAGCGGCGGTCTTCATAGGCGAGGAGACCGCGGATAGCGTTGGCGCGTTCGATATTGTAGTACATGATGTCTTCAATTGCTTCATATGAATCGAACCGTTGCTCGTGAATGGTATCGATCTGGTCAGTCGTATTTCGCAGTTGAACGATGAAACTGGCGATGACGAGGACGATTAATACGGACAATGAGGCGAGCAGCAGCAGCCACTTTCGTTGGGACATGTTCATCCCTCCTTTATGAAGACAATCGTACAATATTTTTCGGGTTTCAGCATAAAATATTTTTTTGGGAAAGGAAAAACCGGGTAAAGAGTTAAATATATAATATGACGTTTCTTGTTATCGCTTACAATAGACGATGGAATGATTTCATTCATAAGGAGAGTAAATATGCCAGAGAACTCGTCGTTAAAAAAGTTACATCAGGTCTTAAAAACAAAACGGACCAACCTTCAATATGAAATCCCGACCTTGTGGAACCGGATGCGATTTCCGGCAGAACCGGTGCGCGACGGTGTCGAGCGGGTGAACCCGTACGACTTTTTAATCGATACGATTGAACGAGGCATTCTTCCGCACGCTGTCAACGGGCGTGATTATCGTCAGTCGGTCGCACAAGCGGACGGGCACCTCGAGACAGGGGGAGACTGGATTAAGCGCTCCTCGGTTTACTCGATGCAAGTCCGGACCTCGACGTCGTGGGACCATGACGGGTCAGGCTACGTCGAGATGGACAACTCTCAAGGCATGAAAGATACCGGCACGTTCGTGAAAACGCTGGCTCTGTTGCCGCACTTGTTATACATGGGGATCGACACGTTATTTTTATTGCCGATCTCGCAGCACAGTCATAAAAATAAGAAAGGTGAGTTCGGTTCCCCATACGCTGTCCAAGATTTCTTTGCCATCGACGAAGAACTAAAAGAGACATTGACAGGGGACGGATTGACGGTCGAGGAAGAGTTCGCCGCTTTCGTCGAGGCGTGTCATATGGTGGGCATCCGTGTCGTCATCGATGTCATTCCTCGCACGTGCGCCCGCGATAACCGTCTCATTTTAGAAAATCCGGAATGGTTCTACTGGATCCCGGTTGCGGAACTCGCTTACTATCACCCGCCTCACGTCCCGGGAATTGGAGAAAACGTGAAGCCTGAGTATGCATTCCTGCCGATGATCTATGGATCTGAGGACGTTTGGCATCATCTCCGCCGCTTCTCGATGGCGCCTAATCTCGTCGATGCTGCCAAGTGGGAGACGGTGAAAGCCTACTTGGTCGAACATCCAGAGGAAAACTTACTTGCCGTCATCGAGCGTGAGTTCGGTTTGACGACCGCTCCGGCGTTCTCGGACTGTATCAACGATCCGCAACCGCCGTGGTCGGACGTCACGTACTTCCGCTTGTTCCTCGACCATCCGACAGCCGCTGCCCCTTATGTCGGCGAGGCTGGTCTGGCCCCATATATTTTGTTCGACTCGATCAAGTCGAACCAGTTCCGGGGTGACGAGATCAACGAACCGCTTTGGGTGATGTTAGCCGACATCATTCCGCATTATCAACGCGAATATGGGATTGACGGTGCCCGAATCGACATGGGACACGCTTTGCCGGTCGATCTCGCCCAGCGCATCTTGACAGAGCCGCGTCAACTCGATTCGAACTTCAGTTTCATCGCCGAAGAACTGATCGAAGTCGGGGCTTGGGCGGCGCGTGAGGCCGGCTACAATATGATCATCGGATACGGGTTCTATAAAGAGCCGCGTTTTGACACACATGACACCCATCAATTCATCTACGACTCACGTTTCTTGCCGTTGCCGGTATTTGCGGCTGGTGAGACAGCCGATACACGCCGGATTGCGACGCGAGACGGCGGACGCCAGGCGAGTCGCTTGCTCACCGTACTGAACGGCTTCATGCCAAACGGGGTGCCATTGACGAACTCGGGGCTTGAACTGTATGAGACGCAGCCGATGAATACCGGTCTCGATTGCCGACCGGAAGAGGCGTATCAGTTGTTCCCGACTGATCCATATTTCGGGAAACTTGCTTTCTTCGACGCGTATCAGTTCCATTGGGATCATCCTGAGCGGACTGAAATGGTCGAACTTATGCATCAAGTGGCGGAAGTTCGCCGCCGTTGGCTCGATGTTCTCGTCGACCCGAGTCACTTCGAACCGCTCACGATGACGGATAGGGGGGCGCCGTTCATCGGTCTGGCTTGGTTACGGGCAGATACGAACGAGACGTTGCTCATCGTCGCCAACACGAATATGCAAGAGCACCTGCAAGGTAAGGTGCCGCTCGATGGGGTGCGTCGCCGGAACTGGAACGCGAGTCGTTTCGCCGAGATGGTGTACTCACCGAACTCATGGCCGTACGCCGAGCATTCGTTCGACGACAACTGGGACCTTTGGGTCGATTTGATGCCAGGCGAAGTCAAAATCTATGAAATGAAATAAGCAACGCCTCGGATCCGTAAGCGGATCCGAGGCGTTTGTCTGTTCAAGCGTTTTGTTTCATGTAATAGATGACGAACTCGTCGAGCGGCATCGGTTTCGCGTAACGATACCCTTGCATCGAATTGCAACCGATCCGCCGAAGGAACGTCTCTTGGTATTCGGTCTCGACGCCTTCAGCGACGAGAGCCATCCCAAGTTGTCGTGCCATGGCGACGATGGTCGCGGTCACGGTTTGATACTCGCGATTTTCTTCTAGCTGCATCGTGAACTCCCGCGGGATCTTTAACTCGTCAATCGGGTAGCGGACTAGATAGGCGAGTGAGCTGTAGCCGGTCCCGAAATCGTCGATCGATAGTTTGATGCCGAGTGCCTTCAACTCGAGAATTCGATTTAAGACGCGGTCCGACTGGTGCGCCGCGACCGTTTCGGTCAACTCGAAGTTCAAGCGGCTCGGTTCGATCGGGAAGCGTTCGAACAACGTCGTCAAATAATCGATCAAGTGTTCATCGAACAATTGCCGGACCGACAAGTTGACCGATAGTTTCGGCAAATCGATGTCGCCTTGTTCAAACGCATACATCAGTTGGAACGTCTCATGAATCATCCAACGACCGAGGTCATGAATATGACCGGTCTCTTCGGCAATCGGAATGAATTCGCTCGGCGGGATGAACTTGCCGTCGCGTTGCCAACGCATGAGTGCCTCGGCGCCGATGATCGCCTTCGTCGAGGCATCGACCTGTGGCTGGAGATAAAGTGAGATTTCACCTTTCTCGAGCGCCATATCAAGTCCTTCCATCAACAATTTTCGTTCTTCCTTATCGACGCGAAGCGCAGGAGCGAAGATGACGGTCTCATCGCGTCCTTTGTCTTTTGCCTTATACATGGCCAAATCAGCGTTCGATAAGAGGTGCTTCAGCGTCGTGCCGTGCTCCGGATAACGGACGATTCCGATTGAAGCATGAATTTCGACGAGGTTCCCGGCCATGAAATAAGGAGGACGATAAACGAGACGACGTAAACGTTCAACGAGAATTTCATCATCATTGTGTTCGGCGACGACGATGAATTCATCGCCTCCAAGTCGTCCGGCATATTCGTTTGGCAACAAGGCGCTGCGTAGACGTTTACCGATGTGCTGCAGCAACTGATCACCCATATGATGGCCGAACTGGTCATTGATTTCTTTGAACCCGTCGAGGTCGGAGAACATGAGTGTGAACGGTCGGCCGTCCGTGATCAGGCGCTCGATCTGTTCTTGCAGCGCGTAACGGTTATGCAGCCCGGTCAAGCTATCGTGGTTAGCCTGATACAGGATCTGTTCTTGCTGGACGATCATTTGCGTGATGTCTTTGACGATGGCATAGATGCCTTCGACTTCCCCATCAATGATCATCGGGATGTTCATCAATTGCCAAACGCGTGCCGAACCATCTTCTGTCACGACATTGACGTCTAATGTTTGCGGCCGTCCGTTCGTAAGGTCACGTAACACGTTCGTATAGGCGGATCGATCCGTTTGTTCGATGATGTCTAAAATATTTGATCCGATGAGCGTCTCGGTGTCATGACCGAGGACAGAGCTCCCTGCTTCGTTGACGGACAACACTTCGCCGTCAAGGTCGAACAAAAAGATGGGCTCTGCGTGATACGCGAACAGCGAGCGGTACTGTTGTTCACGGAGTTCGAGCTCGTGGGCTTTCGTCGTGACTGCGACTTCGAGGTCTGTATTGACGGTATGTAAGCGATGGCTAATGAGTGCGTTCTGTTTGGCGACAACGAATTGACGGATGAGCAGTAGCAACACCGCGTTCGCAATCATCGAGTCGATGATCGAGGTGCCGAGCAGTCGATCCGAGGCGAGCATGTACAACATGACAATCGTACTGTAGATGACGTAATCAAACACAGAATCATGAGCGAGGACGTCTTCTGTCGATTCATCAAACAAATAACTGATTGAAATGATGAGAATGCTGATTACTTGAAGCAAATGGAGGAGCTCATGGCCGATACCGGTGAACAACTGCAGCTCATTGATGATCGAGGCGGTTGTAAAACCGAGAATCCCGATGAGGAGCATCACGCGGAAGCCTTGCCCGGATGTCACGATGCGATTCAAATATAAGAAACCGAGCACCATGTAAAGGCTGATGAGCACCATCTGTTCTTCAAAGCCGTTCAAATTCGTGACATATTGACCGTTGTTCTTTGTGTAAAAGAAGATATGCAACGCACCGACAATCAAAAAGCTGAGCAGTGCGAACACATCAAACGTACGCAACTTCAACGTTCTAATTTCAATCGATTGGGTGATGACGATGAGGGCCATGATCAAATAAAAGAAGTTTTGAATGAACAGCATCATGTCAATTGGCATCGCCGTGGTAAAGCGGTGTCCCACCAAATAAGCGATGAAACAGACGTTGCCAGCGCTAATGAGAAGATAGATATAGCGGCGCATCCCGTGATGGCGCAATATGGCACTCCCGCTTACCACGGTGGCGACGAGTGCGATGATCATAAAGTAGACGAACAAGCTCGTCTCCCTTAACGCATAAGGGCTGAATAAGATAACGAATAGACCGATAAAAAACGTCCCGACGAGAAGAGCGGGGACTGATTGGCGCAAAGTGTGGCTAGACAACTTATGCACCTCCTTCTGTATATGTCTCTGAGGCTCATTCTTATTATCGGAACGTTCGGGTATTTATTACACAAAAAATCGACAGCATCGTGCTGTCGATCAAAGTGTATACGAATGTTCTTTAAAGTTACCGACAATTGAGTCGATTTCTGAGACAGTGACGAACGCCTCGGAATCAATGTCTGAGACGATTTGACGCAACTTTGGAATCTCATTGTTTTGAACGACGACGTATAGCATTTTTTTCGCGTCGTTCGAATAGCCGCCGGTCGCGTCCATGATCGTGACCCCACGCTTCAAGTTCTGTTTGATGACCAAGTTGATCTCGTCCGCTTTTTTACAGATGATGAAACACTGTTTTTGGGCGGAGAAGAAGCGATGGATCGTCAACAGCGTCCGCGACCGGACAAAACTGAGGACGAGTGCGTACATGACCGCTTTAATATCGAACGTGATGAACACGAGAATATAGACGATGAGGTCTTGGGTCAAAAAGATTTTCGGGAGCGATAAGTTGCGGTTGTTCATGAAGATGACTTTCCCCAAAATATCGAGTCCGCCTGTCGACGCCCCGGCAAATAACAAAAGTGCCAAACCGAGTCCCGAGACGATCCCGCTGAAGACGGACGCGACGAGCGGATCGTCGAGTGGCGTCGGTGGAATGAGTACAGGCAGCGCATCGATTAAAATCGATGACAGGACGACGACGAGTCCTGTCATGAGAATAAATCGTCTCCCGAGATATTTGATCCCGATGATGAAGAGCGGGATGTTTAGCACCAACTGGGTGAGTCCGATCGGTGTGCCGAACAGCTCGTTGACGATGAGCGTGATGCCGACAATCCCGCCGGACCCGATTTCATTCGGCTTTAGGAGCAGGCCGACAAAGATAGATTGTAGGATCGTTCCGGCGATGATAAAAAGGACTGTCTCGACAGCGATCCGTTTACGTGATTTTGCGTACATATGAGTGGCTAAGGCGCCATACGCCTCCTTTGCATGAACTCATGCAAGCGTACTCCGATGAAGCCTTAATTTCAAGTCTTGAAAGATTATAACTCGTTATGAAAGCGGTCGATATCACTTGCTAGCTGTTCGTGGACGTAGTCGATGACTTGAGCGTCGTCAAACAGTCCGAGCGGGGCGTCGTCCGGGATTGCGTCGAACGGTGAGACGAAATAGAGCACGGCCGCGACGAGGGCGTGTTGCTTGTCGGGCTGCATCTCGAACTGGGCGTTGTAGACGGCGCGTAGCATGTTGAGCAGTTGTTTCATTTGGAAGTACAGTGTGAGCTCCTCTTCCCGTTCGATGTCGCTAATTTCGTTTGAAGCGACGTCGACCGTGACTTTTGCTAGGGCGAGTTCTCCTTGGACTAATAAGTCACCTAGCTGTTCGTTCTCGGTGAAGTCGGTTTGGGCGTTGTTTAAAAAGTGTGAATAAGTCGTTTTCCAATCTGACATGTTTTTCTCCTCCTTCTCTCTACATCTACTAATATGCCCGTTTTTGCGATTTGGTTGCAACTTTTCCGAAAATTTAAGAAGATAGGTGTAAGTGAAAAAGGAGGAACTGTACATATGTCTACTGTAACTTTACCGACCGAGGCAGAATTTGCCCGTTATGCTGAGCTTGCCGTCAAAAAAGGTGTCAACATTCAACCGGGTCAACAGCTCGAAGTCCGAGCCGATATTAGCCAAGCACCGCTCGTCCGTCAAATCGTGAAAGCGGCCTACGCGGCCGGGGCGAAACAAGTGTACGTCAACTGGAGCGATGAAGAGACGACGAAAGTGCGTTACTTCAACGCACCGAATGAAGCGTTCAAGGAGTTCCCGGAGTGGCTCAAAGCACGATTCGAGCAACTCGCGGAAGAGAAGACGGCGTTCTTGTCGATCGTCAGCGACGATCCCGACGCGCTAAACGGTGTCGAATCATCACGCATCGCCGACTCGAACCGGGCGTCTGGTGTCGCGCTCGCGAAATGGCGTAAGTATGTCATGAGTGATAATGTCAGCTGGTCAATCGTGGCCGGTGCTTCTGAAGCGTGGGCGAAAAAAGTATTCCCAGACCGTGAAGATGCGGTTCCAGCCCTGTGGAGAGCGATTTTCGCAGCGACACGAATGGACCAAGACGATGTCGTTGCCGCCTGGGACGAGCACGATCAAGCGTTGCGCTCGCGGGCGCAGCTGTTGACGGACAAGAAATACGCGAAACTTCACTACAAAGCACCAGGCACGGAATTGACGATCGGTCTTCCGAAGAAGCACGTCTTCCTCGGCGGCGGCGGTCCGAACCTGGACGGCGTCGACTTCATCGCCAACATGCCGACGGAGGAAGTGTTTACGCTCGCCGATAAAGATGCGGTCGAAGGACACGTGTCGAGCACGAAGCCGCTCAGCTACAGCGGAAACTTGATCGACGGGTTCACGCTTTGGTTCGAAGGCGGAAAAGTCGTGAAAGCGGAAGCGAAACAAGGGCAGGCGGCACTCGATGAACTGTTGAACCTTGATGAAGGGGCACGCCGCATCGGAGAAGTCGCACTCGTGCCGGACGATTCGCCGATCTCAAACTCAGGACTCCTCTTCTACAACACGTTGTTCGATGAGAACGCCTCGTGCCACTTGGCGCTCGGTCGTGCCTACTCGACGTGCCTCGAAGGCGGACCGGCGATGTCGGCCGAAGAACTCGCTGAGAATGGTGCGAACGACTCGATGACACACGTCGACTTCATGATCGGCTCGGCCGAAATGAATATCGACGGTGAGCTCGAGGACGGGACACGCGAAGCCATCATGCGTGATGGGAACTGGGTCATCTAATAGAAAACAATAAGTAAAGACGCAAAGGCGACCGCCTTTGCGTCTTTTCATGTCATGAGAGTTCATACAGAAATGCGAGCGCGTTCGGCAACCGACGTCGCCATGCAATCTCGTTGTGGACCGCCCCAGGCTCGACTTCATAGCGGAAGGCGATGCCGGTCCGAGCGATCGTCTCGACGAGTTTCGCATTCGTGTATAAGTAGTCCTCGGGCGTGATCGGTCCGCTCGTTTCGTTCGTGCCGATATCCATATAGAGCCGGGCGGACAGGTCAGTTTGTTTCAGTTCACGAATGAGCGAGTCGAGGTTGGCCCAGGCGGCCGTCGACAGTGAACCGACACGACGGATTGCCGGATACGTCGCCATCATATAGAGCGAGATGACGCCGCCCATCGAGCTACCTATCACGCCGACGTCATCCGGGTTGGTCGCGTAGCGTGCGTCAATCCACGGCTTCAGCTCCAACATGAGCCAGTCGGCATAGAGACGCCCCTTGCCGCCAAGTGTCGGCCGGGTCTTAGCGAGCTCGGGCCCGATGCGTTTATAAAGCATCTCGTCTTCATAGAACGAGTACTCGTCATAGCGGTCGAGCCAATCGGGGGCGCTTGCGATGGCGACGACCATGAGCGGTAGTTGCAAATCGTCGAGATGGCGGTCAATCGCCCAACCTTCCCCGATTGTCGCGGTCTTGCCGTCGAAGACGTTTTGGCCGTCATGCATATAGAGCACGGGCAACGCCTCGTCGGTACGAGCGAAGTCAGGGCGGTAGACGCGGACGATTCGTTTTCGGCCGCGCATCGTCTCGGTCGGCAAGGTGAAACTAAACTGTTCGATCATACAATCATTCCTCCCTTCCTCTGACGGTCTCTTCTCATTTTGGCGTTGTCCGTACAAAAACTCAATCCGGAAGATTGACTACCTACCGTTCGTTAGTTAAAGTGAGGGGAGATGAAAGGGGTAGATCGCACATGACCACGAAACAGCGAATTGAACAGGCTGCCAGGCGCCGGTTTGCGCTTGAAGGATATGAAGGACTGTCTTTGGCGGCGCTCGCCGAAGATGTCGGGATTAAGAAGCCGTCTTTATATGCGCACATCGAAGGAAAAGAACAGCTGTTCAAACAAGTCGTCGAACAGATGGCCGAGCGTTACCAGCGAGCTTGGGAACAAGCACGGGACGCGTCTGACGGGGCGGCACCGCTCGAACGGATCGAGGCGATCGTTGAAGCGTTGATTCATTTCTTCGAAGAAGAAGAGACATGGATGCTGACGAAACGAATGCTGCTCGTACCGCCGCCTGAGCTGCGCGCCTTCATCGAGTCGACGATCGGGTCGGTCGAGACCGAGCTCCAAACGTTTGAGAAAGAGCAGTTCCGTTTGGCGATGGAGCGGGGCGATTTACCGGAACAATCGCTCGACGACGTATATGATGCGTACTATTGCTTTTTGGACGGGGCGTTGCTTTCACTCTTTTCGTTTGCAACGAATCGAGCGCAACGACAGCATGCAGCATTTAAAATTTTCAAGAAAGGAGTCGGGTGGACATGAAAAAGGAACAAATGGCTTGGTTGTGGCTCGTGCTCGCCGGACTTCTTGAAATTGTTTGGGCGACGACGATGAAATTGTCGAACGGGTTCACCGTGTTAGGGCCGACCGTCGTGACCATCGCGTTATTGATTGTCAGTTTTGGCTTGTTGGCGATGTCGTTCCGTGTGTTGCCAGCCGGCACTGGGTACGCCGTTTTTACGGGTATTGGCGCCGTCGGGACGGTCATCGTTGGAAATGTTTTGTTCGATGAGACGATGACGGGAATGAAGCTGTTGTTTATCGCGATACTCCTTGTCGGGGTGGTCGGTTTGAAGCAAGTGACAGGAGGTGAGTCGGCATGAGTTGGATTTTTTTAATCGGGGCTGGGCTCGCTGAGATGCTTGCTGTTTTCTTCATGGGGAAATCAAAAGGCTATCAGATTTTAAAATGGTCGCTTCTTTCGATCACGACGTTCGCACTAAGTTTCTATTTGTTGTCACGTTCGCTCGAGACGCTGCCGCTCGGGCTCGCTTACTCGATTTGGGTCGGGATCGGCGCGGCGGGCGGAGTGATTCTCGGTATGTTGTACTTGAACGAGTCGAGGGATCGCTGGCGTATCTTCTTTTTAATTCTCATTATCGGGAGCGTTATCGGATTGAAAGTCGTGGCGTGAATAGGATTGAAACGAGATGAAAACGGGAATCGAATAGTTCAGACTGTGAACGAAAGGGGCGGGAAAGATGAATCTTGTCGAGTTGCAATCAGAACGTCTACGGCTTGAACATTACACGATCTCCGATTTCTATTTCGTAAAATCGCTACTCCAAGATCCGCGAGTGATGCGTTTCATCAGTCCGGACGGCAAGCCATATACGGATGAACAGACAATCGAATGGTTCGAGAGACAATTGGTCCGCTATACGACGGGCCGACAGACCGGACTCCTCAAGCTGATGACACATCACAGCGATGAGCCGATCGGCCATGCCGGGACGCTCTTGCATGAACTTGATGGCAACATCGAGCTCGAGGTCGGTTATTGGCTGGCACCAAAGCACTGGCACATGGGCTACGGCCGGGAAGCGGCCGCGCGTCTCATGCAGCATGCGTTCGAGGAAGGCGAGAAAGACATCATCTCGCTCATCCACCCAGACAACGTGCCGTCACAACGAGTCGCGAAAGCGAACGGATTGCATTGGGACCGTGACACCGAACACGGAGGCATGATCGTGTCCGTGTATGCCGGCGATTTGGAACGTCTATGCCGTCACATGAAGCGGGAAGAAATGACGCGGTGAAAAAAATAAAAAAAGTTTTAAAAAACAGTTGCCAAGGCATTAGTTTCTTGATATATTAATAGTGTCCTAAAGAGAGGACACGACCTGATTCTGTAGCTCAGCTGGGAGAGCGCTACCTTGACAGGGTAGAGGTCGCTGGTTCGAGCCCAGTCAGAATCACTTGGGTGCCAAACCCGATGCGAAACCCATAGGAACGTGGGTTTCCGCGCAGCCACTTCTTACGAGAAGTGGCTTTTTTTGTGTATTCTTTTAATTGACAGCCCACATAAACAGTTGGTATATTCCTCTCAATACATACAGAAACGGGGAATTATACGATGGTATTAACCGGAACAATCGTCAATGCGGCCTTGATCGTGGTCGGCACATTACTCGGGTTGTTGTTTCACCGAATCCCCGAGCGGATGAAAGAGACGGTCACGGCTGCCATCGGTCTCGCCGTCGTCTTGCTTGGCGTGCAGATGGGCATGAAGAGTGAGAACTTTTTAATCGTCATCGGCAGTCTCGTTATCGGAGCCGCACTCGGCGAATGGTGGAAGCTCGACGAGAAGTTGAACGAGATCGGCTATCAGTTAGAACGGCGTCTCGGTGGAAAAAGTAAGTCGAGCATCGCGGAAGGCTTCATCACGGCGACGCTCATCTTTGTGATCGGGGCGATGGCCGTCATCGGGGCGCTCGACAGCGGCCTGCGCGGGGACCATGACGTCCTCTATACAAAAGGGTTGATTGACGGTTTCACGGCGCTCGTGCTCAGTTCGACGCTCGGCATCGGCGTCATGTTCTCGGCCGTACCGGTCTTGTTGTACCAAGGAGCGATCGCGTTGCTCGCCATCCAGATCATGAAGTTTATTCCGGAGTCGCTCATGGATGACTTTATTTTGGAGATGACGGCGACCGGGGGCGTCATGATCGTCGCCATCGGGTTGAACCTGGTCGGGATCACCCGGATTCGTGTCGCCAACTTGCTGCCCGGTATTTTGATGGTCGCGATCATTGTCACCACGCTACATATCTTTCAATGAAAAAACGGACTAGCGCATTTTTTCGCGCTAATCCGTTTTTTTGTGGGCCGTGACTGGTTGATCAGGATGTAGTGCTTCCGCAATGATTTTATCCCAGTCTGCGGCATCACAGGATGTCGTACAAGTCGGTGCGATTTCGCACGTGGCGCATTTACCGGCTTTTGCTTTACGGGTGTAGCGATAGAGCGAATAGGCGGCGTACCCGAATACGGCAAGACCGATCAGTAAATCAAATAAGAACATATGATTTCCTCCTTGTTAAGACAATCCGAACAGACGACCGATTTGATAGATCATCAGTGATACGACGTACGCAACACCAAGCCCATAAAGGCTAGCGACCCACGTCAACTTGGCACTTCCCACCTCGCGCCGAATGACGGCGACGGTCGCTAGACAAGGGACGTACAAGAGGACGAACGCCATGAAGCTATATGCGCTCAACGGCGTAAACACGGGAAGCAACGAAGCGGACAAGTCAGATTCGCTGACCGCATAAATGATCGCCATCGTCGATACGACGACTTCTTTCGCCAAAAAACCTGTGATGAGCGAAGCACCGGCCTGCCACGTCCCGAAACCGAGTGGAATCAACAACGTCGCAACGACCCCGCCGATCATAGCGAGAAAACTCTCGTTCATCGGGACGTCCATTCCGGCTGGACCGGAATAGGCGAGTAACCAAATGAAGACGGAACCGCCAAAGATGAACGTACCTGCTTTTCGGACGAACCCTTTCGCTTTTTGCCACGTGCTACGCCAAAGCGTCAACCCTTGGGGGACACGATATGGAGGCTGTTCGACGATAAAGAGGCTGTTTCGATCTTCCGCCGCCAATACGGACGTGAATATTTTCGCGGCAATCAACGCCAGGACGATCCCGAGCATATAGAGCGATAAGACGACGAGCGCTTGGTTTGATGCGAAAAAACTGGCAGCGAAGACGGCATAGATCGGTAGACGCGCCGAGCACGACATGAACGGCGAAATAAAAATCGTGACGAGCCGCTCCCGCTCTTCCTCGACCGTCCGTGCCGCCATAATACCTGGGACGTTACAACCAAATCCAATGATCATCGGAATGAAACTTTTCCCGTTCAGTCCGACGAGTTGCATGAATCGGTCCATGACAATGGCGACACGCGCCATATAGCCAGAGTCCTCTAAAAACGAGATAAAGAAAAAGAGCACGAAAATCTGAGGGACGAAGACGAGGACACCGCCGACACCGGCAATCACCCCATCAATCAGCAACGCCTGGATGAAAGAAGAGGTCCCGAGCAGTTGTAACAACGAGCTCGTTCCGGACGTGACCGGACCCGACAGAAATCCATCCAACAGATCGGACAACGGGGCACCGATCCAGTTGAACGTGATGTGGAACAAGGCGTAAAGTACTGTAAAGAAAATGGGTAAGCCCCAGATCGGATGTGTCACGACGGCATCGATGCGGTCAGTGACCGTGGCTTGTTGTGCGCCTTGCTGATCGACGACGTGGTGGCGAACGTCTTTCGTCCAGTCGCGTCTGCGTTCTGTAATGTGGGCGTGGGCGAAGCGTCCGAGTTTTACTTCTAACGCTTTACGAATTTCATTGACGGTTGGCGTCGAAGACTCGAGCTGTTCTGAAACGACGCGATTTCCGGCCAAGTATTGAATGGCGACCCAGCGATCGCGCTCACCAAGTCCCGTCGCTTCAAGAATTTGTTGAATCGCCTGTTCGGTCTCTTCCCCGTAATCGAGTACGAAAGGTTCGCGAGGGGTCGTTCGCAGGGAGGACAGGAGAACTTCACAGCCGGCGCCTGTGCGCGCTGTGATCGGAAACACATCCACGTCCAAACGTTCTTTCAGACGCTCTAAATTGATGTGGATGCCTCGGCCTTCAGCGACATCGACCATGTTCAGACCGATTTGAAGCGGGCGGCCCATTTCGAGCAGTTGGAGCGTTAGTTGTAAGTTACGTTCGAACTGCGAGGCATCGATGATGTTGAACATCCCATCGAACGGTTCCTGCAACAAGAATCGTGAGACGATTGCTTCGTCAGCCGATAGCGGGTCTAAATCATAGACACCGGGCAAGTCGATCAACTGTCCGATGTTTCCATGCAGCTGCCCGATTTTCTGTTCGATCGTGACACCGGCCCAGTTACCGACGTGGGCGAAGGAGCCCGTTAATCGGTTAAATAAAGACGTTTTTCCGGTGTTCGGGTTTCCGATTAGGGCAATCCGTTGCGTCACGGGACGATCACCCCAATCTGTTCAGCGTCACAGCGACGGATGGCAATCATTTGTTGATGTTCGATTTGTTCAATCGTGAGTGGTCCGGAAAAGATGGCCCGACGTTTAATTCGTACGGAACAGCCCTCATAAAATCCTAAGGCAATCATGCGACGCCGCAAGCGGTCATCGATTCTCGTTAAATCGGATATGAGCACTGGTTGATGTAGCGGCATGGCAAGTAATGAACTCATTAAGATCTCTCCATTTTAGTCAAATGATAATTCTTCTCATTTGGTAGCATAACACGTTCTTTACTATCGGGAAGCAAGATTATTTGTGGATTTTATGACTTCTAAAAAATAGTAGTGCGAGAATTAAAAAAACCGCCCGATAGAAGTCAGAACTTAACGTTCGACTTCTATCGGGCGGTTCAAGTGCTTACGTTCTTTCAATCGTTGCGTCGACAGGGTCGTGGTCTTCCTTTGCACTCTCACGTAGGGCGGACGACATCACGTCAGACAAGTCACGTGAGCGGAGCACGCCGACACCGCGGTCGGTCGGTCCATCTGGTGCGGCGACGTCGGCGATCAGCTCGTCGGTCGGACGTGTCTCATGCAACAATAACTCGGCTGATCCTTTCATCGCTTGAGCGACGATTTGGCGGGCCGTGTCTTCATCAAACCCGGCTTCTGTCAGCACCGGGGTCATCGAACCGACGATCTCGTAAAAGAACGCAGGACTGCATCCGGCCGCCGCCATGAAAGCCGACATCGTTTTCGCGTCCGTTACGGCCGTCCGACCGACACGGTTGAACAGTGCGGTCGCCGTCTCGCGGTCGGTCGCATCTGTCTCAGGTCCGAACCAGAGTCCGGTCATCCCGGTTTGATGGGCGACCGGGGTGTTCGGCATCGCGCAGATGGCTGGGATGCCGGCTGCTTCTTCAAGCTCGCTCGGTTCGATATGCGCCGCAACGGATACGAGCAGCGGTGTTTTCCACGTCTGTGATTGAGCGTAAGCTAAGACGCCGTCTGGTTGCATCGCGAGCACGACGATTGTATAAGCGTTGACGTCTTCTGTTTCGACGATCTGTACGCCGAGCTCATCTCGCAACTGCTCTAGACGTGTAAGGTCGCTCCGGTTCGTCATCGTAATTTGTTCAGGGGAGAGCCCGGAAGCGATCCAGCCTCGGACGAGTGCCTCGCTCATCGATCCTGCTCCTACCATTAATATGTTCATTTCCGTCACCTCTTCATTCATTTGATTCGGTCGTATATATGTTGCCTATCATAACAAATGTTCGAGCAATTATCGCCTGCCACGCTTGAATTGTAAAAGAAAGGAAAAAAACTCGTCGTTTTGTAACGAGAATCGACGAAGCGCTGCAGATGACAATTCACGCAGTCCGGGCTATCATTGCAGTAATCTGACTGAGCGAGGCGATTGAAATGAAACGAGTATTAGTACGTGGGATTCAAGGATACCAGCGCTTTATTTCTCCTTTAAAGCCCCCGACGTGCCGATTTTATCCGAGCTGTTCGCACTACGGGATTGAGGCGATTGAGAAGCATGGCGCTGTCAAAGGCGGATATTTGACGACTCGGCGCCTGTTGCGATGCCAACCGTTCCATTCGGGCGGACTTGACTATGTGCCGGACGATTTTGATTGGAAAGCCCCCCTGCAACGCGAAAAGCCACCGTCACAGCGAGACGTCTAACCGACGGCTCGCTGTTTTAGATACAGGGCGTTTATCCCCTTCTTTGTTTTAGCACAATACTTTTGACAACGTTCCGAGTATTCTGAAAAAATAGAGGTGTATTTATTACATAAGGGGAAAGGGGATTACAGCATGAGTCAATCGTTCAGCGAACTAATCGGTACGATTTCAGACTTTGTGTGGGGACCGCCGCTGTTAATTTTGCTTGTGGGGACAGGCGTTTATTTGACGGTGCGTCTCGGGGGGCTCCAAATCACGAAGTTGCCTTACTCGTTGAAACTCGCATTCTCTAAAAATCAAGACAAGACGTCACGAGGAGATATTAGCCACTTCCAAGCCCTCATGACGGCGCTCGCAGCGACCGTCGGTACGGGGAATATCGTCGGTGTCGCGACTGCGGTCGTCCTCGGGGGACCAGGCGCGATCGTTTGGATGTGGGTATCGGGCTTCTTCGGGATGGCAACAAAGTACGCCGAAGCCGTGCTCGCCGTCAAGTACCGGGTGACGGACGAACGTGGTCAAATGGCCGGAGGACCGATGTATTATTTGGAACGGGGCTTGAAGCAACGCTGGCTCGCGGTCGCGTTTGCAGCGTTCGCCTCACTGGCCGCGTTCGGGATCGGGAACGGGGTTCAAACGAACTCAGTCGCGTTGGCGCTCAACTCGACGTTCGACGTCCCGCTTTACGTATCGGGTATCTTGATGATGATTTTTACGGGCGCCGTCATTCTCGGTGGTGTCAAATCGATCGGTCGTGTCGTCAGTTACTTCGTCCCGGTCATGATTGTCTTTTACTTAGGGAGCGGTCTTTTGATCATGATCATGAACTACACACTCATCCCCGATGCGATCGCGCTCATCTTCAGCAGCACGTTCAGCGCCGAAGCGATTGGCGGCGGGGCCATCGGGGCAGCCATCCGGTACGGGGTTGCGCGAGGCGTCTTCTCGAACGAAGCTGGTCTTGGCTCGGCTCCGATCGCAGCGGCCGCGGCCAAGACGGACATGCCAGGTCGTCAAGGCCTCGTCTCGATGACGCAGGTGTTTCTTGATACGTTGATCGTCTGTTCGGTCACGGGGATCACGCTCGTCATGGGCGGTCAAATCGGATCGGGACTCGAAGGGGTCGAGTTGACGACGGCGACGTTCGAGCAGTTCCTCGGGCCGTTCGGCAGTTATGTCGTCACAATCGGTCTCGTCATGTTCGCCTACTCGACGGTGCTCGGTTGGTCGTATTACGGTGAGCGGTCGACTCATTACTTGTTCGGTCAAAAGTCGATCATCCCGTATCGGATCGCGTTTGTACTCGTCGCCGGACTCGGGGCGATGACGACGAACTTGAACATGGTATGGGCACTGTCTGACGTCTTCAACGGCTTGATGGCCATTCCGAACTTGATTGGGCTCTTGTTCTTGTCGGGTGTCGTCATCGCTGAGACGAAGCGCTTTAATCAGCGGTTAGCGATCGAGAATCGAAGTCGAAAAGCATCGTAACGAACGCCGCTATCCTTAATCGGATGGCGGCATTTTTCGTTTGTTCTTTATTTCCTCAAGTCGTGCCTGCTGCAAGTGATTGAATACTTGTGTCACGAACCCGACCATGATGCCGACGCCGGTGATGACGTAACCGATTGTGAACACTTTGCCGATATCGGTCGTCGGGACGAAATCACCGTAGCCGATCGTCGTGAGCGTGATGACGCTGAAATAGAGGGCGTCTAACCAACGCATATCTTCGAAGCGGGTATAAAACAGCGTTCCCGACAATATAGTAAGGGACGCTAAGGTGAACAATACTTGAAATTCGGGTTCTTTCAACCCGCGCCAAATCCCACGGAACATGCGACGGAACGTCAAAATGAATGAGAGCATACAGATCCCTCCTTTCCTAGTAGGTTTGTTCGATAGAAACGAGGGAACATCCTTTGTAGCCAAAAGATGAGTCGACGAATTCGTCGACTCATTTTGTATGAAGTGTCAATCGTTTCGTGATCGGTTGGATTGTGATGTTCATGTCGATCATTCGATTGTCGCGTTTTGGTTCATCCGTTCGCTCGACGCGCCACGCGAGGTCATGCAACTCGTTTAAAGCAGTGGCGATGTCATAGAACGACAGGCTCGGATTGCCATTCAATTGATATAGACCGGGACCGCGCTTCGTCAAGATCTCGAACAGTGCGTCAGCCGTGTCTTCTAAAAAGGAGCACGACGGGTACCAGTGTGCGCTCGCATTGATGACACCGTGCTGGTTCATTTCATTCGTAAAATAGTCCATCATATTGTTCGAGCCGGCAGTTTCTCCAATTTGCCAGCCGAGTCGGACGATTTGTGCCCCGGGGTTTGTCCGGGCGATCGTTTCCTCGCAGGCTCGTTTGTAACTGCCGTACTCGTCCGTCGCGTCAGGTGGTGTGTCCGGCATGATCGGACCGGTCACATTGTCTGAGAATACCGAGACCGTGCTCGTAAACAAGAACGGGATGTTGTATTCTCCACAAAGGCGGGCCAACGTTTCCGCCCATTCAACCGATCCCATGCCGATATGGAGAAAATAATCAGGACGCACCGATTCGATAAATTCACGCATCGCCGCCTCGTCTGACGTCGAGACTTTTGATCTGTCCCAAGCGACAGGTTCGATCCCATGTCGTTGTATCGTTTTGGCGACGACCGGTGCGACTGTACCGTTCATGCCCGTTAAAATAGCTTTCATAAAAATTCCTCCCTTCTGTTTCTATCATCCCACACTTCTAGATGTGACAAACCAACAGTTTCTAGCTTTATGCTAGACTAATTGGTGGAGGAGATAAATGATGAACATTCGACAGGCACAGTCAAACGAGAGTGTAGCGATCGCACCGCTCGTTTACGCAGCGATTCATGACATCGCGTATTCATTGACGGGGACGGCAGACCAAAAGCAAGTGCTCGAGCGCTTAGCGATGTGGATCGGTCGGCCGAACAACCGGTTGAGTTATGAAAACATTTGGGTGGCAGACATAGATGGCGTTATCGCAGGTATTATTATCGCCTATGAGGGCAAGCGCGCGACTGAGTTGGATGAGCCGATTAAGCAATGGCTCATTGAGCGCGGGCAGCCTGGACATCTTGACGTGGAGACGGAAGGAGACGTTTTGTATATCGATTCCGTGGCCGTCGACTCAGAATTTGGAGGACGCGGGATCGGTACGAAATTGGTCCGGCGAGTGGTCGAACATGCTCGTGAGATCAACATCCCGGTCGTCACACTCAACGTCGACCAGGACAATCCGGCAGCGGCTCGTCTTTACGAACGTCTTGGTTTCCGCAAACATAAAGAGATTGAGATTTCGGGAGGCCGCTTCGATTATATGATGCTCAATCTGTGAAACATGGGTCGAAGTCTGAGTCTCAGTCTTGAAACCGATGCAAAACCCGAGCTTCTCGGATATACTAAGTGCTTGAAACGAATCAGATGTAAAAAGGAGATCGATTATGGAGTGGAAAAATATCCTGCGCGGTATCGCGATGGGGACGAGTGACTTGATTCCTGGCGTCAGCGGGGGGACAATCGCGGTCATTTTAGGGATTTACGATCGATTGATCGAAGCGATCAGCGGTGTGTTCAGTCGGCAGTGGAAAAAGCATATTGGGTTTCTAATTCCGTTAGCAATCGGAATGGGAACCGCGATTTTAGGACTGAGCCGTCTGATTGAATTTTTATTATTAGAATACTATGCACCGACACAGTTCTTTTTCATCGGCTTGATTCTTGGGATTATCCCGCTGTTGATGTTTGAATTTAAATCGCGTGCGACGATGCGTCCCGTGCACATCGTGGCGATGGTGATCGGAGCGATCGTTGTTGCGAGCATGGCAATCATCAAACCGGCCGACACGGCCATTATTACCGAACTTACGACCGGCACGGCGCTGTTGTTGTTCTTCTCGGGTTGGCTCGGCAGTATGGCGATGTTGCTCCCGGGGATCAGCGGTTCGTTCGTCTTGCTCTTGATCGGCGTGTACCCGACGGTCATCAGCGCCTTGTCGAACTTGAACGTGCTCATTATCGGGATCGTCGGACTCGGTGTAGCCGTCGGGTTTATCGTCAGCAGTAAAGTGATCCGTTATTTGCTCGGAAATTTCCCGGGCATGACGTTCTCGGTCATCTTAGGACTCGTCATCGGGTCCCTCGCCGTCGTCTTCCCGGGTCTTCCGGAGACGGCGACGATGTGGGTCTTGAGCGTTGTTTCGTTCATTGCCGGTTTTATGATCGTCCGACTGCTCGGCCGATTTTCTGTATAAAAAATGCGATCCTGTCATTTGCTGACAGGATCGCATTTTTGTTGGATCGAGGTTATCGATTCGTGCTTTTTGACGCTTGTTTAATAAATGAACGGAATCAATCGTTTTCGCGATTTCGCCCATGTTTGATAGGCGCTACCGAAGTGTGACGTCAACATCTGTTCTTCGATATGGATGCGCCAAAGCAAGGCGATTCCCATGGCGAACGTACCGACGAGCGCGACGCCCCAATGACTGAAATAGAGCGAAAAACCGAACGTGATAAATAATAGACCGGTATAGAGCGGATGGCGCAAAAAGCGGTACGGTCCAGAGCTGACGATCTCATCCGCGGGACGGACGACGACGTGACGGGTGAATTGATGGCGCAAATGCGCGATTCCCCAGTAACGAAGTGAAACACCGGCTATGTAACACCCGAGCCCGAGCCAGCGGACTAGGAGCGGTTGGCGTGTTTCAGTAAAAATAGACAAACCGATCGAGACGGCGAACACGGTGACCATAATGAGTGAGACGATGTAAAAGCTCATGTGCTCACTGTTCCCATCGGTCGGTTCATCACGATTACGGTATCGCCTCATCTCATACAGCCATGCGGTCGAGACGAGAATGAACAAACCATCGAGCCAATCCATAACGTTCCCCCCTTTTTTTCATATCTTTAATAGTCTTCCACTCATTACCCGACTCTTCCTGCTGAAAAACGCCTCGCAATGTGCGAGGCGTTCCGTTTACTGTCATACTAACGAGCACTGGCAACGAGATCAGCACTCGAAGGGTCGAGCGCTTCACGTTGAATCTCGTCTTTTATAAGTTGGTAGGTGAGGCACATCGGTTTTTCGGTCCGTGGGTCTCGTCCGATGATGGCATCGATATGAAAGACTTGCCTAAGGACGAGTGGACAAATGACTTCCTCGGCGGAGCCCGTCGCGAGCACTGCTCCGTCTTTCATGGCGACGATATGGTCGGCAAACCGGGCGGCCTGATTCAAGTCGTGGAGGACCATGACAATCGTCCGGCCCTGCTCGCGGTTCAACGTTTCGAGGAGTTCGAGCACTTCGAGCTGATGCGCCAGATCGAGATACGTCGTCGGCTCATCTAAAAAAATCAAGTCTGTCTCTTGGGCCAGTGCCATCGCGATCCAAACACGCTGGCGTTGTCCGCCTGAAAGGGCGTCGACGTTCCGGTCTTTGAACTCGAGCGTGCCGGTCACGTCAAGCGCCCAATCAATCACTTCATGGTCATGTTTCGATAAACGACCAAACCCCGATTGATAAGGGAAGCGACCGTACGAGACGAGTTCTCCTACGGTCAAGCCGCCAGCGCCTTCAGGCGTTTGCGACAAAATCGCCATCTTTTGAGCGATTTCTTTCGTGTTGCATTTGGCGATGTCCGCTCCGTCTAAATGGACCGAACCGTTAGACGGGGACAGAATCCGAGTCATGGCTTTCAAGAGTGTCGATTTCCCACAACCGTTAGGGCCGATGATGGTCGTGATTTGACGGTCCGGGATCGACAAACTCAATTGCTTCACAATTGTTTTGCCGCCGTAACCGACCTCGATGTCTGCCGTATGGATCCGTGACATATGGATTCCCCTCTCCTCGTAACAGTGGTTTTGATAATGATTCTCAATGTAACGTCAACTATAGCAGTCTAAATGAAAAGCTGTCAACGAATGTTTTGATATCAAAATAGATTGTCTGAACTGAAATTTCGATGTATATTGAATGAGAATGATAATCAGTGGCGGTGGATGTTTAAGGAGGATGGAACAGATGAGCGAACAGGACGTGTACGACGTAACGATCATTGGTGGCGGTCCGGCGGGATTGTATGCCGCTTTTTATAGCGGGTTGCGCGGGATGAAGACGAAGTTGATCGAATTTCAACCGCATCTCGGTGGTAAGATCCATGTGTATCCGGAGAAGATGATTTGGGACATCGGTGGCGTCACCCCGACGACGGGTGCCCGCCTCATCGAACAATTGATTGAGCAAGGTCTCACGTTCGATCCGACCGTCGTGCTCGGCGAGAAAGTAGAATCGATGGCGAAAAATCACACTGGTCATTTCGTGCTCGATACGACGAATGGCCGGCACGTGTCAAAGACGGTCATCGTCGCGACGGGGAGCGGTATTTTACAACCTCAAAAAATTGAGATCAGCGGGGCGGAGCGGTTCGAAGTCTCGAACCTTCATTATACGGTTAAGTCGTTGATGCGTTTTAAAGGGAAGACGGTATTGATTTCCGGTGGCGGCAACAGCGCCATCGATTGGGCGAACGAACTTGAGCCGATTGCGGAGCGCGTGATTTTGACGTATCGAAAAGAAGCGCTCAAAGGGCATGAATCGCAAGTCGACAAGCTCCTCTGCGGCCGAGTCGACTGCCGCCTTCATACAACGATCGAGGATTTGATTTCCAATGATGGCACGACGATCCATGCCGTCAAGCTCATCGATTGCGGGACCGGGGCAAGTGAATTGGTCGAGGTCGATGAAGTGGTCATCAACCACGGCTACGAACAGGACTCGGCTCTCCTCAACGACAGCGAGTTAAAAGTCGAGATGGTGGATGGGTTCTATGTGAACGGGAACGCGAGCAGTGAATCGTCAGTACCTGGACTTTATGCGGCGGGAGATATTTTGACGCATGAAGGCAAGGTGCATCTGATTGCGGGAGCGTTCCAAGATGCGGCTAACGCGGTCAACCGGGCCAAGACGTTCATCGATCCGGACGCGACGAAGTCGGCGATGGTGTCGTCGCACAACGAACGGTTGAAAGCGAAGAATCGTGACATCATCGAGCGGACAGTAATGAAGCAGTGAGGGGTGTCCCTCACTGCTTCATTGTCGGATAATCGCATAGTTCGACGATGACCCCGCCCGAGTGGCGTGGGTCCATATAGATGAGGCGTCGGCCTTTTGCCGTCGTCCGGAGCGTATCTTCTAAAAACGTGATGCCGTCGCGTTTCAAAGCGGCAATCGATGCTTCTAAATCATCGACCCGATAGGCGATGTGGTGAACGCCTTTGCCGCGTGCTTTCATGAATCGGGCGATCGGGCTCGTCGAACTTGTCGGCAAGAGCAACTCGATCACGTCTTCACCGACGTGAATCACGGCGAGCTCGGTTTCGACACCGGCTGCCGTATTCGTATAACGGTCGACAAGTTTTCCTTGTAACACGTTCGTGTAAAACGAGATTGCTTCGTCTAAGTCGCGAACAGCGATCCCGGTGTGGTCAATTTGCATACTAATCCCTCCTCTTGCTCTAGTTTGCCGAAACTTGAACAAAATGTCACTTCACAACGTTTTAGCAAAATCCGATATAATAAGAGAGGGAGGGACGGCGACATGAACGGAAAGATCACTCTTGGATTGATCAGCGCGTTCGCGCTGGTATCATTTGTGTTTGGACTCTCACTTGCGACGTTTGTCGATTATCAGATCAATGAAGAGCAAGTCGTTCTCGAACGACTGACGACCCACAAAAAAATCGGCCCGGCAGAAATCCTTTCGACCGAAGTGGATTTTCATTTGAACGGTTCGAATTATGCGCTTCGCTTCACGGATGAACCTCACATCACGTATTGGTTCAGTGTCGCGGACCGTGAAATTAAATTCGATCGGATTGAATCGTTGGACCGACGTGATATCGGGCTTCGAACCGTGCTGTTCGAAGAGATGCCACCCTTAGCAATCGAATCGGCAAACGCTGCTGAATGAAGAAAAGACGCCAAACGAACGAATCCTTTCCGTGAAAAGGACGTGACGTTTAGCGTCTTTTTTTAATTGAGTGGAAACGATGGCGCGGAAGGCGCCACTTCTTTAATCATCGTGTAGGTTCCTGCTTGGGTTGGCGATCCGCCTTGTCGGATCAAAGCGTATCGTAGCTCTGGTTGGAGCGAAGTCAACGTGACCCGAATTTGTTCAAGCGACCTGAACCGGAAATAAAATTCTTGCTGAATAAAAGACACGGCCTCTTGAATCAATTCATCGCTACCTGACACGTGGAGTTCATATACGTCCAGTCGTCCAGATCCAATTCGAGATCGGATGATGCCGACGATTTTCCCTTTTAATTTAAGGGAGTGGAAGACTTCCTGACGGCGTTCATGCTCGAGCAGTCGTGATGCAGTCAGCGGCAACACATCAGTCAGCATATGCGCATATTGATTTCGGTAGGCGAGCCAGCTAGAGTGTGTCGCGAAATAATCGACGTGAAGCGACCAGTTCTCGTATGTATATTTTTGGAAAGGGATGAGCGGCAATGTGTAAGTGACGGTCTCATGATACGGATGAAAACCGAGCACTTCAAACATTCGATGCTTATCTTGGTCGTGGTCTTGTTTGACGTGTAACAGCAACGTTGTGTCATGTATGCTGTTTCGACGTATCTCACGAATAAGTCGGTCGAGCAAACCTCGGAAGACATAGCGGTCCCGATACGCCTCGTGCGTGAGTCGGATCATCTGATTCGTCGCATAATCGCTATAGTCGGAGGCGATTGCTGCGACGGGAACATCTCCTTGCCAGGCCGTATGGACATATTGGTGTGGTCGGATGGCGAGGATGTGAGGCGACTCGCCTGGGTTGTACAATTGGTGAAGCAGTGAACGTTTTTTAGGTTGGATTTGGCGACACTCCGCGAATATAAGCGTCCGTTTCATGAGGAATCCTTCTTTCTGCTAAAATAATCACTACCCTTAAATTGTAAGGGTTACCAATTGAAAAATGTCGTGTTCATTTTATGAACATTCATCATGCTTGATTACTGTTTTGACATATGGAAAGTCAGATTTTCAAAGAAAAATGGTGAGGGAAATGGCTTTAGAATGAGCGTTTTATCGAAGGATGATCCGTGTCGGAACGAGGAAGTTTAGAGCAACGAAAGAGCTGTGAGATTTGTTAAACTTTTCCGGTGGGAAGAGGAGAAACGAATGGGTTGAAGCGAGAGACGTGCTATACTGTAGTGAGAAAAAACGACAGGAGTATGATATGCGATACGTAATAAGCTTATGGTTGGCGCTGCTATTGGTCGGCGTCCCGGCCACGGCTCTTGCCGAGACTGAACCGGTTGTAGTCCATGACAATGTCATCGTTGAAGAACAGGTCGAGTTATACGAAGGCTTCCGGTCACCAAATGAGATGGTGTTTATTTTCGTTTTAATCGTTTTGTTATCAGTGATCGGTTTGGGTATTATTAACGCGATTGAATAACGTGAAAACGTTCACAAAACTGCAATAACTATCCCGGAAGCGGTTTCAAATATCTTTTATACTATTTATGTAGGAAGGAAGTTCTGCACCAACTTCCACTCCTCTTTTCAGATGAACACCCCTCGTTCATATCATGTTTTGGAGTCAACCGACGCCGTCGGTTGACTCCCTTTTTTTATAAGTTGATACGTTTCTCTTTGGCAAGCCGGCGAAGTCGTTTCGTCTCATCAGAATGGCCGCGGCTCTCGAGCATATTGACATACACTTTGAACGGCTCTGAACGGTGTGAGAAGAACGGGATATACTCAGAAAACAACTTCCGTTCAGCTTCTGACAATTGTCCGCGCTCAACGAGGAGTTCGAGTTCAAGCATTTTAAGTGCCTGATAGTCCTCAAGTGCACTGTCATCGGACGGGGCTTTGGCAAGTGTCCGTTCACAAAGTGTGATGAGGCGTTGATGGAATAGATTCCACTCAAACGAAGTGTAGGGTTGCTCGAGAAGTGTAGAGAGTAAGTCGACCCGTGTCGAGTCAACATCTTTCGGGACGTGGAGCGCCGTGTACAAAGAACGATCGATCCACACGTCGGAGGTGGGGGCGTCGAGTTGATAGTAATGAATCAATTGAGTGAGCATCGTGGTTTGCGAGAGTTTCAGCAGTCGAAACGGGTCACTTGTTGAAAATAGCGGCTCTTCTCCTGCCGAAGAGGACAAGAGTAAAAACATTTCCTCATACATCGTCCGTGCCTCTGCATCATCTTCGGCGTAATACGATAAGTCACGAATGATTTTCTTGGCGTGTATATACCAATTCTTTTGATCGCGTTCGCTCATGATTTGATTTGGCAGCAAATAGAGGTGATCGTAAGCCAATTCTACGAAGCGTTCAGCGAGGATTACTGTCTGCGAGAGCGAATGTCGCTCGTCTGACGATTTTTGTTCTTTGTAACGAGTGAACTGACTAATCATGTAATCCATATCTTTTTCTTCGATAACGGCTTTAGGGGTGTTTCGGTACATTTCGACGACTAAATCGCGAAGAGTCGTCTCTCCGTACTGTTCAAGTAACATGCGGAGCTTCCCGATGCGCATTAGCTCTCCCTCCCTTCAAAAGGACATCGAACGGTCTGCCATGTCTCGTTTATAGGCAGACACCGATTATTATTCCTTTCCCGCTTTTCATTTAAAACAATCCTCGTGTCTCATGCTTAAGACGGATTTTTGCGCTAACCGTTGTCAGAATAGAGTTTGTCGATGATAATGTAGGAAAATCTAAACTATAGAGGTACATCATATGAATGACGATCAACAACTCTCACGTGTCGAACGACGCAGACGTGAATTAGAACGCGAGCGGCTAGAAGAACTGTCTCACGATGAACAAGTGAATCCGGTCGAGGCGGAAGACGAAGTGATTCGCCCTTCACCAGAGTCGAAGCAAGCGGAAGGACAAGACCATCCATTTTTAGATCGTTCCGATGAAAAACGGACCGAGACGAACAATAATCGAAAACGGAAGGTTCAGGCACCTAAACTGAAGATGCCGTTCGGGAAAAAAGCGAAGCGCCATAAGCGTGAGGACAAGCGAGAACCTCGCTCTCATGACACAAAAGAGCGTGTTCCGAAGCAGCAAAGCAGCATACCGCCGAAACAAAAGCCGCCAAAAGACAAGCGCAAGCGCCGAAGTTGGAAAGGAAAGCTCTTGCTCGTCCTGTTGCTCCTCGTGATCGGGGTCGGTTATATGGCATCAAACCCAGTTACGTTCTTAGTCATGGGCAGTGACGCCCGTGTCGGCGAATCAGTGTCCGGTTCACGAACCGATTCGCTCCAGCTGATGGAGTTCGTCCCGCGTTCGCGGACCGTTCAAAACGTATCGATTCCACGAGATACGTATACGGCGATCCCTTGTGAACCTGAGCGGGAAGGCGATAAGATTACCCATGCCTTCGCTTATGGAGGCGCGGAGTGTACGGTCGGTGCAGTCGAAGGATTGACCGAGGCTTCGGTCGACGGTCAAGTCGTCATCACGTTCGAGACGTTTATGGAATTGATCGACGTCGTCGGCGGAGTGAACATCACGGCCACCCATTCGTTCAGCGAAAAGGGGTTTAATCAAACGTATGAATACACGGAAGGTGTATCGTATTCGATGGACGGGGATATGGCGCTCGCCTACGCGCGACATCGTAAATCGGATACAGACGGTGCCCGTTCAAGTCGCCAAACCGAGGTCATGTCGGCAGTGGCCGACAAGTTGGTAAGCCCGGCCGGATGGTCGAAGATCCCGGCCACGTACAGTTTTATGAAAGATGAGATGGGGCTCGAAATGAATCCGCTGCAAATGGCGTCGGTTGGCCTCACGATGATGCTTCAACCCGAAGTGAACAAACTTCAAGTCAACGGACAAGATGCGTACATTGACAACATCTACTATTACCAACCGAATGAAGAGAGCGTCCAATCGATTCGTGACGCGCTCGACTTAACGATGTGGGGCACTGTGAGATAATTTTGCGAAACGGGTTTGATTCCGTACAGAAAGAGGAATTTTAATCAAATGAACTACTCTTTTGAGGAGGGAAATTTGAATGAAAGTTTTAGTCATTGGAGCAACAGGAAAGATCGGTAGACGTGTCTTGAAAAGTTTAGCGAAATCCCATCACGTGACCGCTTTAATTCGTTATCCTGAACTGCAAGCAGAGTACGAAAAAATGGGTGCGCGCGTGCTCACCGTCGATGTTGAAAAAGAGCTTGATAAAAAGATTCACGAGGCGACCGCCGGCCAAGACGCCGTCATCGTCGCTGCGACAGCAGGTGCTGAAGGAACGAGCAAAGAAATTGAACTGCTTGACCGGAACGTCGCGATGAAAGCGATTGACGCCGCTAAAAAAGAGCGCGTCCGTCACGTGGTCTTACTAAGCGCATACGGTGCCGATCGACCAGACGCGGGCCCGAAAGAACATTACAACTTCTTGTCTGCGAATAATGCGGCCGATGAGTATATCGAACATAGCGGCTTGAACTACACGATCATTTGCCCAGTGGCGATCACCGATGGACCTGGAAAAGGGTCGATCGAAGCTTCAGAAGACTTAAGTGACGCCTCAGGCGCCACGATTTCCGAGACGGACGTCGCGACAGTCATTGCTGCCTCGCTCGATAATCGGGGCTTGTACGGACGCCGGATTGAAATTAGATCGGGTAGTACACCGATCAACGATGCACTCGATTTTGATAGTCGAGGCGAAGCCGCGACAGCTGGAAGAACGACACTTCGTCGACCACAACGATGACCGAAAAAATGAAGGAGAAGGTGTCTTGATGGAACGAAAACTGTACAAAGATCCGTCTGACCAAATGATAGCAGGAGTTTGCTCGGGGCTCGGGAAGTACCTCGGAGTAGACGTGACGTTGATGCGGATCATCTTCGTCGTACTCGCCTTATTCGGCGGACCAGGCTTGTTAATTTATATCGTGCTCGCAATCGTCATGAAAAAACCGCCTTCAGAGTATGAGGCGGAACAAGAAAGCCGCTTCTAACGAAAACGTGCTGACCAATGAGGTCAGCACGTTTTTTTATTCCGTATAGAGCGTGTAAGTCGCTTCGAACGTTTCGTTCGGTGCGAGCAACTGCATATCATCTTTTTGGCGGATGTCTTTACGATGTCCTTTATAATCGGCATGACCGAACCAAGGTTCGAGGCAGACGAACGGGGCGTCCGACCGAGGTGGTGACCAAATCCCGAAATGGGTGAATGTCGGGCACTCCATGACGATGGCGCGACCGCTCGGTTGGTGGCGCAGTGCGGCATACTCGACATTTTCGAAAATCAAAGCGTCTTGGTCGAACAAGAGATGCGAGAGTGGAATGTAGCGACGTTCGCCGAGCGGTTGGTAAGCCCCGGTCAAATAAGGACCCTCTAACAATAAGCGATCAAGTGAGCGCGTCTCACCGAAATCGATTGTATACTCTTCGAACACTCCGCCCGCGAACGGGATATTGAAGGCAGGGTGTCCACCGATGCTGAACGGTAACACCTCGTCGCCGCCGTTTCGGACGCGATATGTCACGTTCAATTCCTCGCCGATCAGTCGATAGTCCACGTGAAGTTCGAACGGGAACGGATAGTGTTTCCGTGTCTCGACCGAGTCACGGAGAACGAAGCGGACGTGTGTATCAGACGATTCCGCGACTTCGAACGTCTCATCGCGAGCGAATCCGTGTTGGCTCATCGTATACGTCAAGCCATCATATAAGTAACGGTCATCCAACAACCGTCCGACGAACGGGAATAAAATCGGGGCTTGTCGTCCCCAATACGTAGGGTCGCCTTGCCAGAGTAGCTCGGTCCCGTCGACTTTCCAACTCGTCATTTCCGCGCCTTGCGCTTTCAAAGTGATACTGACTTTTTCATTGTGAAGTTGCACGATAGTTCCGCTCCTTTGAGTGAATGTGATAAGTTAAGTTTAGAAATGAATAGGACAGAGAACAAGGGGTAAATGATGCGATTTCATAAACTGGCTATTGGATTGATTATGGCGGGACTGATCGCCGGTCTGGGCTATAAAGGGTATGACGAATACAAGGCGAGTCAAGCGAGCGAACAGACTGAACGTGTCGCGACGGACGACACGGTTCTCGGTGGTCTCGAGATCGGTCAACGCGCGCCCGCCTTCGAACTGGAGACAATCGAAGGGGAAACGTTGGCACTTGATGCGTACGCAGGACAGCAAGTCGTCTTAAACTTCTGGGCATCGTGGTGCCCGCCTTGCCGCGAAGAACTGCCTGAATTGATCGAGTTCGGCGAAGAAACCGGGATTCCGGTGCTCGGGGTGAATGTCACGAAAAATGAGCGACGCGGCAGACAAGACGTCGAGGCGTTTTTGAAAGAAGTCCCGGTCAGCTTCCCGGTATTATTGGACGAAGCGGGCACGGTGGAGAAGACGTACCGCGTCGTCGCTTTGCCGACAACGTATGTCGTCGGTCCGGACGGTGTGATCACAGCCAAACAAGTCGGTCCGGTCGACTTTAACTGGTTACGCGAACAGACAAAATGAACGTACAAAGACAGACTGGAAGAGAACCGGTCTGTCTTTGTTTACTTTTTATAATGTTGTTTGATGAGCGCGTCGAAATTCGGTGTCATGTCTTCTTCAAGATAATAATGGTGGTTATCTCGAATGATCGTATCGCCAACCCGTGCTTCTGATGGCAAGAATCGTCGTGGGATAAAACTTGAGCCGTTGTTCCAACGCAACACGGCGTACTTCCCTTCGACTCGCACCAGCGTGCCGTATTTGATCATGCCTCTTCCTCCTCAGCGAACAGCTTTCTATCTCTTTTATTCTTATAGAGTGTATTCCCACATTCCATAAAACCTACACATATTTGAATGTTGCTACACAAACGAAGGAGAAGTAAACAATGATCGTCAATTGTGAAGAAAGTTTGAAGAAAACGCTTTCTTTTCGAAATGTTTTCTTCTATAATGAAGGCACGGGGTGATTATGACGAATTTGTGAACAATGGGGGTATGGTCAATGTTTTCATCAGCTATGATCGGATTGCTCGCTCTTACCGGAGTGACGATTTATGGGATTGACCGTATGTTCACGGTCCGTTCAGAACGCATCACAAAGAAATAGGTTTACATAGGGGGATCGCAACGTCTTGGGGAGACGTTGCGATTTTTTTGCGTCAATAGTCGCGTTGGCGTGCCTCGCGCTCATGCTCTTTTTGTTCGACGTGTTTTCGATTGCGTTCGTGAACCCGGTTAAAAAAGGCGTGCTCAGGCCAAAGCGGGGACCAGACGCGTTCTTCAGGCAAAGCGAGGATATATTCTTCGGCAGCGCTGAGTCGCTCAATCATTTTACTGCGGTCATCACATAGGTCGCCGTGGCCGGGTATGAGCCAACGGATCTCGTGTTCGTAGACGGCGGATTGAAGTTTTTGAAGCGATTCGAGATACGCTTCCGCGTCGTGCTCGATGAACGGTGGTTCGATGTTCGATCCGTAATCACCGCACACGAGCAGACGCAACGGTTCGACAATGAGTGACATATGGGTCGCTTCATGTCCTGGCGTCAAGTAGAACGTGATCGGGGTAGCGCCGAGCTCGACCGTACTGTCTTCGGAGATGATGATGTCGACGACCGGCTTTTGAATCGGGCGGTCGATGTAATACTGTTCGTAGAACGTTTTAATCTCTTCAAGTTGGGCGCTGGCGTCTGTTTCGACGAACGCTTTTGAAGCAATCACGGTCGCATCAGGGAAAGCGTAAGCGCCGATGATATGGTCATAGTGCTGGTGCGTATAAATGACGTACAATTTCTTACCTTGTCGCTTCAATTCGATGTCGCGATGGATGGTCGCAACTTCTTCTGGCAACCAGTTCGGGTCGATTAAGATGAGGCTGTCTTCAGTGTCGATCAAAGTCGACGTGGTTCGCATTAAAGCACTCTCATAAACGGTAAATGGTTGCAGGCGGACTTGAATCATGGTGATCCCTCCTTCATATCTTCAATTCTTTTCCCGAATCGGTCGCATTTAAGCGTGACGTCAAAAAACAAAAAAGCAGAAAGTCGAATGACTTCCTGCTCGTTACATGGTGTGCACCATGTGGTTATGTGTGCGAGTTAAGCCTCGCGAATATGTCGGAAATTGGAGCGGGTGAAGAGAATCGAACTCTCGTCATCAGCTTGGAAGGCTGAGGTTTTACCATTAAACTACACCCGCACATTCAAGTATACGATTTAAAAATTGGAGCGGGTGAAGAGAATCGAACTCTCGTCATCAGCTTGGAAGGCTGAGGTTTTACCATTAAACTACACCCGCGAAACGCTTAACGTTACGGTAATATAATAGCACACGATTTAACCTTTGCAAACCCTTTTTCGAAAAAACATTAGTTGTGGCGGATAGGTGGTCTTGCTAAGATAATAGAAGAGGGGAGTGGGTCGGGCATGAGCGAACGAAAATCTTATTTGAAGATGATGAGTGAAGGGTTTCGCATGATGAGCCAGGCGAAACAAGTCGAACAAACTGTAACGCTCCGTCAATGGACGTTCTCGGTGCGGCATGAGTTGATGTGGCATGTGGTTTTACGGACAGATCGCCTAAAATGGGTCAGTTCACCGACCGAGACGTTGGTCATCGAGCCGATGTTCGTTCAAATCGGAGCGCTGCATCTCACGCGCCACGTTGAAACGAACGAGGTACGTTTGAAAATCGAGGAAGAATGGGGAATTGAAAGTAAGGTCGTCTGCGACGATCAAGAGTGGGAACGATTCGTCGAAGCGCTCAAACAATTGAAGGGGGAGTAGTCGTGAGTCGAGAACGACTGTATCGGATTGAAGCCGAAGCCCGTGGCAACGCTTGGCGGGCCCGCGTATTGACCGGCATCCAACGGTTCCGCTTTTTTAAAGGGGAACTGCTCGCACCGACTGAACGACCCTATGTCGTCTTGAGCATCTCCCAAGACGCAGGGGCGTTACCCAATTTGATTGAAACGGATATGGGCGTCTTGCTTATCCACGAACGAATCGGACCCATCTTTATGAATCTATGTCCGTACGACATCCAGCTCGTCCGGGTTGAACTGCATACGAGTACCGGCAAGACCGACCACTATTGCGCGCTCAACGTCTTACGCCGATTTGAGATCGAGCACCTCGAGGATTCCGGTGAATATCGACCGTTAAGTGAGGATCGTCTCTACTTTCTGTCCCGACAAACCGTTCGGATGGATTTGTGCGGACATATGATCGCCCAAGATCGAAACAGCCAACGCCTTTACGTGACGGAGCGGCTCAAATATGCGCTGCAAGCCAAAATGGTCACCGGCCTGACATTCAAGAAAACGAAGGAGCAATTAGCATGAAAGAATACGAAATCGACGGGTGGCTTCGTTTATCCTACCCAGAGCACTATGAATACAATGAAGAAGAAGATCACGTCAGCTTCTATTCGGTGGAAGAAGATGCGCAAGGCACGCTTCAAATGTCTATCTATGAAGCAGAGGAGGCCCAGGCCCCAGAAGATGCGGCGCTGCAAGAACTGAACACCTTTTTAGGGGAGTTCCCGATCGACATTAAAATCGCACCGAGCGTGACGGATCAATCGGGCGGCATGACGACGGCTTACGCGAGCGGGATTGAAGACGATATGTATTTGGACGTCTGGTCGCTCACGGACGGGAAGCGCCTGTTGTTTTTGACGTACGTCGCCGACAAGAAGACGGATGAAAAGTTAGAGATCGAAGCGATCGTCGATTCCATCGAATGGACATGAAAAGAGACACGAAGCCAAGTTGGCTCGTGTCTCTTGTTCGTTATTGGAACTTTGGTACGTCGAAGTGGAGCGTGTATGAATCAAGCGATTGATACGTCTGATAAATCCGCGATGTCTGCTTAGTGGCCCAACCGATGTCTGTCGCATATTGATGTACACCTGGTGTAGCCGGATTAAAGCGCATCTTATAGAGTGTGTTTTGTTTGTAGGTCGGATGATTGATATAGCTTGCGCCAATCCATTTTGCTCCACCTACGATTGCTTTGTATGGAGTCGTCCATCCTTGATTAAAAGCAAACTTCGCTCCAGTGGTCAGGGGGCTACTGTCGACTGCTTGGATGCCGTACATATTGTATACTTTCGCAACTTCTTCACGGTCTGGATAAATGCGTGTCCCATTCGAGTTGATCAACGCGTTCCCGTCTTTATCGACCGGGACCCCTTGAGCTAAACGTGACTTCCCGTGGTCTGTTTCATGGACAGCATGCGCGAGTAAGTAGATTTCGTTGACGCCATACTGATTGGCTGCATTGATAAACGCCTGGCCTTGAGCGGTGAGTGTTCCGCTATTTGTTAACACCTTGTTGAGCGTTGTCGCTGTCGTTCCGGCGCTCTTCGATAAGTCGAGGAATTGATAGAACGCCTGCGAGTCTTGGGCTACGTTGCTCGGATTGACGTATGGTTCAATGTCCGCCGCTGAAGCGCGGCGCCAGACTTGATCATATACTTGAATGTTATAACCGGATGGCCGCGAATATTCGATTGTATAGAAATTTCCGATTTGACCAGTTACCTTTACTTTTTCTCCTGTATGAAGTTTTCCATAAGAAGGTGCATCATTGTTAGTGGTCGTTAGGACATCAGTGGTTCCTAATAAGTCTCTTGGCTGAACATAACCAGTTGTCGTGCCGAACCGCACTTTTAACCAAGTGATTTTCCCGACTTGGACACGTCCTACACCTTCTACAGTTGAACCGGTAGGAATTCGTAATAACGGAGAAGGTGTCGCTTTAGGATCTTTCTCCAAATTACTCAAACGAAGAGTTGTCATTTCTTTTTTTGTAATAATGCCTTCCGCTCCGTTAACGCTAAGATATGCTCTAGGAATATAGGCTGGCTTGTCTCGGTAGAGGTCGGTTTGGCCAAATGCAGCGACTTGAATAGTTGATAATTCATTCGCTGAATAAGGGTATTCAGTGAATTTTACAACTTTAGATATACCATTACTTGGAATAGTGTATCCCAAATGAATATATCGGCCTTTATGGTCTCCGTCAGTGATGATACCCCAGTCAGTGTTCAGAACAGGTTTAGTTTTTACTACATTATTAGTGGGCAAAGTGCCTAATAAGTTACTTGAACTATCTGGTTTTTCCCTCACATTTAAGGTATATGGACTTTGATTCACTCGGATTTCTACAAATCGTTCAGTCCCATATTGCTCCTGTGAAATAGCGGGAGGATTTTGTGAAAAATCCCACGCCGGAGAATACCCTGTGGCACCGTTGTATGATATTTTGAACCATGTCCCGTTTGCACCGTGTTTCGAATGATATGTTACTTTTGCCCCTTGCGGAATCGTAGCAAGCACGGGAGAAGAGGAAATCGTTGATGCATGCATATTGGTGCTATTGACAGAATAAAGTGAAGTTTCATGTTGAACATCATTGCTGTCCACTGATACGTCCCATTTAGCGATATAACCAGTAGTATTCCCATACTTCACCTCGTACCAAGTGCCGTTTCGACCATGAGATCTTACATAACTTACTTTGGTGTCCGTAGGCAGCTCTTGGATAACTTTCGAAGTGGAAAGTGGGGAGGTAAAGAGTCGTGCATTTTTTATTACGTATACATCATTGTGAGTGACATCCCACTTAGCGACATATCCTGATTTACCTTTATATTCAATTTTATACCATGTTCCATTAGATCCATGAGCTGAGATCACTTTTACAGCTTCGTTTTTGGGTACAGAAAGAACGACTGGAGCACTGCTCACAAAGTTAGAGCGCATTTGTATATTTTTTAAAGTGAGTTGATATGGGGCAAACGAATTATTTGGTGCAGAAACTGAAGCTTTATTTAAGTTTGTATTCGATACATATGCGGCGGCTACATAACCAACCCGTGTACCAAATTTGATACGATACCAACTTCCGTTAGCTCCATGAGTAGAAAGGTATTCTACGTTACTATTTTTAGGGATAGTTGTCATAATAGGAGCCGTTCTTGAATAGGAAGATCTTAAATTGACATTTTCGGTTGTTGTATACGTGGGAATAGTGGATACACTAGTTTCATCAAGTTCCTTCAACGTTAAGTACGAGGAAGAAACGTAGCGCTTTTGACCTTGAAACTCGATTTGGGCCCAGTTGTTGCTTGTCGAATAAACTTGTACAGCAGTTCCTTTTGTCAACTTGCCGACGATCGCTGACGAAGTTGACGTAGACGACCGGACGTTCAAAATAGAGGTATTCACCGTGCCTTCGTATGTTGCTGCATATGACTCGGTCGGTCCAATCATGCTCAATACTGTGCTAGAGATGAGGACGGCCGCGCTCAGTCGTGTAATAGTTGGTTTCAATGTGTTACCCCTTTCATTCCATATACTTCAATCTATAAGTGTTCTTCGTAGTGCGCGGTCTAAGTATAGCGCACTTAAAAAATGGAAAGAAGATGAAAAATTTCAAAAAAGGTAAATGAATTAGAAAGTCGTTGGTTTAAAATGTAAAAATAAAAAAACCTCCATTTAATAGGAGGTTTTTCCATGTCTTAGCTTAGAGATTGCGCAAGAGCCAACCGCTTATATCGGTCCACACTTCATCGCGTTGCCGTTCGCGGAGCACTTCGTGACGCGCGTTGTCGTAAGACAACACCGTCAGTTCGACTTCCGCTGCCTGATAGTTTCGAACAATCCCTTTCAACCCTTCCCCGTCGTGTACGACCGGGTCGTCGGTTCCGGCGACGAAGAGGATCGGGAGCGTCTTCGGATGTTCATGGATACGGGCGAGGGATGTGACCTCTAGCGAAGCGCTAGCTACTTCATATAAGTAACCGAGTGTCGGGATACCGCCGCAGTCCGGGTCGCTGCGGTAAGAGGCCACTTCTTCCGGGACGCTAGAAATCCAATCGTTCTCCGTCTTGGCGGGGAAGAATTTTAAATTGTAGCGCCCGAACAAGAGGCGTTCGAACAAGCGAGAGTGGTAATCACTCCCTTTCATACGAATTGCCGACCCGATGGCGTAAAGCCCGATCTGGCCGACGAAACCAGAGCCGGGAGGCGGTGAAATGGCGACGATGCCGGCTAGGTTATGACCCATGATCTGACCGAGACGACGGACGAGCAAAGAACCGAAACTATGCCCGATTACAAACGTCGGCAAATCATTTTGGTAGTGACCGATCAATGCGGTAGCGTCTTCGACCATTTGGTCAAATCCTTCTTTTGGAAGTAAGTGAGCGTATGTGGATTGAGCACGCGCCGATTTTCCAGCTCCGCGAAGATCGCAAACAAAAACGTTAAATCCAGTTGTTGCCATAAAGTCGGCGAATTCGACATACCTGCCGTGATGTTCAAGCATGCCGTGAAACAAGAAACAATTTCCAATCGGGTTCGTTGCCGGGACATGCAATACGTGCGTGCGGTACCCGTCTGCGTACGTGTGCTCAATGACGTCCAAAGTCATCCCTCCGTTGTCGTGTGGATTAAAACAATCCGATGGCCTTACCTGTCTCGTCGATGCCCATGTTGAGAGCGGCTGGATGTTTTGGCAGTCCTGGCATCGTCAAGACGTTACCCGTCAAAGCGACGAGGAAGCCGGCACCGACCGACGGTTTCAACTCTCGTACGGTTACCGTGAATCCTTGAACGTATCCGAGTTTTGTCGGATCGTCGGATAGTGAGAACGGTGTTTTGGCCATACAGATCGGCAAATCGTCCCATCCGTTCGCTTTAATTTGAGCCATTTGCTTTTTCGCCGTAGCGGTGAACGTGACGCCGGCCGCTCCGTAAACTTCTCGGGCAATCGTCGTAATCTTCTGTTCGATCGAATCAGTCAGCTCGTAAAGTGGTGTGAGCATGGCTTCGTTCGACTCGACTGTCTCGATGACGGCCTCGGCAAGTGCTTGTCCGCCTTGTCCGCCGCTCGCCCAAACTTCGCTGAGGGCGACGCGGATTTGATGCGTTTCGCACCAGTCGAGCACAGTGTCGAGCTCTGCGATCGAATCTGAATTAAAGCGGTTCAAGGCAACGATGGTTGGTAAACCGAGCTTTGTCATCGTGTCGACATGTTTGGCGAGCAACTCCATGCCTTTTGTGACGGCTTCGACGTTTTCGATGTGGAGTTGGTCTTTGGCGACACCACCATGCATCTTCAACGCGCGGACTGTCGCCACGAGGACGACCGCATCAGGACTTAAGTTACCGATACGTGATTTGATATGACAGAACTTCTCGGCGCCAAGATCAGCTCCGAAACCTGCCTCGGTGACGACGTATTCGCCGAGCTTCAAGGCAGTCTTTGTCGCGATGAGCGAGTTACAGCCGTGCGCGATGTTCGCGAACGGGCCGCCATGGACGAGAGCCGGGGTCTGTTCAAGTGTTTGGACCAAGTTTGGCTTGAACGCCTCTTTCAGTAAGAGTGTGGCCGCACCGGCCGCGCCAATCTGTTCAGCCGTGACGGGTTCATTATCGAAGTCGTAGGCGACGACGATCCGCTTGATACGCGCCTCTAGATCAGCGAGCGAATCGGCGAGGCAAAGGATCGCCATAATTTCTGAGGCGACGGTGATGTCAAAACCGTCTTCGCGCGGGACACCGTGTGCGGCTCCGCCAAGTCCGACCGTCACGTGGCGAAGGGCGCGGTCGTTCAAGTCAAGGACGCGCTTCCAGACAATTTTCCGAACGTCGATTTTTAGATCGTTGCCTTGATGAAGGTGATTGTCGAGCATGGCGCTGATCGTGTTATGGGCTGACGTGATAGCGTGCATGTCACCCGTGAAGTGGAGGTTGATGTCTTCCATCGGCAAGACTTGGCTGAATCCGCCCCCGGCCGCTCCGCCTTTTAGCCCCATCGTCGGGCCGAGTGACGGCTCGCGGAGACAGACGATCGCTTGTTTATCGAGTCGGTTCAACGCTTGACCGAGTCCGACGGTGACCGTCGATTTTCCTTCTCCGGCGGGCGTCGGATTGATGGCTGTGACGAGGACGAGCTTGCCGTCTGCTCGGGTCTTCACTTGTTCGAGCAAATCGAACGACAGTTTTGCTTTGTATTTCCCGTATAGGTCGAGATCATCTTCTTGTAGGCCGAGCTTTTCAGCAATTTGCTTGATTGGGAGCATGTCCGCTTGTTGGGCGATTGCTAAGTCAGATAACGGTTTGATTGTCGTCATGTATAAATTCCCTCCACTTTCGAACGTTTTACTAGTATTATGTTTGATTCATTCGTGATTCGAGCCATAATTCGGATCGTTTCTCTAATATAAACTGGCTCGTTCGTATTGTCATTGACTTTATCATAACGCATCAGTTCTGCAAATTCACTAATTGAGTTCAATATATTCCACCCATTCCGTCAAATGTATCCGTTTTCATTTCATTTCATTGCAGGTAAATTGATAGTGGAGGCGATGAAGATGATTGAAACACCGAAGCGAAGCAAACAGAGACGGAATTGGAAGAAGCCGGCAAGCTTTATCGCATTTGTCGGTCCGGCCTTTTTGGCGTTCGTGGCCATTGTACTCATCCCGTTCTTTAACGGGATCTATTACAGTTTCACGGACTGGAACGGGGTGACCGGCCAGTTGAACTTTGTCGGATGGGATAACTATCATCGACTCTTGTTCGAGGACGCCCAGTTCCGTTCGTCGTTTTGGATCACGACGAAATACACGATCGTGGCCGTCATCATGACGAACATCGTCGGCTTTTCATTGGCGCTGTTGTTGACGATGAATATTAAGACGCGAAATATATTGCGAACGGTCTTCTTTATGCCGAACTTGATCGGCGGACTCATCCTTGGTTTCATCTGGCAATTCATTTACGTGAAAGGATTCGAGTCAATCGGATCATTGACCGGTTGGAGCCTGTTCGAGCTGCCGTGGCTCGGCGACGCCCAGACAGCGTTTTGGGGAATCGTCATCGTCGCGATCTGGCAAGGCGGGGGCTACGTGATGGTCATCTATATCGCGGCGCTGCAAAACGTACCGACGGATTTGCTCGAAGCGGCCCGGATCGACGGGGCGAACCGGTTGAAAATGTTGCGTCATATCACGCTCCCGATGATCATGCCATCGATTACGATCTGTCTGTTCTTGACGATCTCCTGGTCGTTCAAAGTATTCGATACGAACTTGTCGCTCACGAACGGAGGACCGTTCAAATCGACCGAGATGCTCGCCTTGAACATTTATACAGAGTCGTTCGTGAACAACAATTACGGTCTCGGCTCGGCGAAAGCGGTCATCTTCTTCCTCGTCGTCGCGGCGATCACCGTCACCCAAGTGTATTTGACGAAAAAACGGGAGGTGCAGGCATGACGACGGAAAAAATTGAACAGTTCGAACCAAAAGCAGATCAGACGCCGAGACGGCAGTTGCCGCAGAAGCCGCTGCGGACGAGCGGATATACGACCGGCCTTGGCCTCATCGAATTGGTCGCTATTTTACTAGGACTTTTATATCTCGTCCCGTTTTATTACGTCATCGTCAACTCGTTCAAGTCGATCGCTGAGATTTATACGAACACGTCCGCACTGCCGAGCGTCTGGCTCGGATCGAACTATACGGAAGCCTGGGAAGCGATGAACTATGGCCGCGTCTTTTTGAACTCGCTTTTGATCACGGCCGGCGCGAACATCGTCATCGTCATCTTCACGTCGATGGCGGCATGGAAGCTCGTCCGGACGAAACATTGGATCTCGACCGTCATCTTCTTCTTGTTCGTCGCGGCGATGGTCATCCCGTTCCAATCGATCATGATTCCGCTCGTGAAAGTATCGAGCGTGCTCGGTCTATTGAACAGTCATTGGGGACTGATGGTCATGTATCTCGGGTTCGGGTCAGGTATTTCGGTGTTCTTATATCATGGCTTCATGAAATCGATCCCGGAAGAGATCGAGGAGGCGGCCATCATCGACGGTTGCTCGACATGGGGGCTGTTCTGGCGGATCGTGTTCCCGCTCTTGAAACCGATCACGGTGACGATCGTCATCTTGAACAGCCTATGGATTTGGAACGATTTTCTGTTACCTTCGCTTGTCCTCCGAGACATTGAACTGCGGACGATCCCGCTCGCGACGTTCTATTTCTTCGGACAATATACGAAACAATGGGATTTGGCACTCGCTGGTTTAGTTCTTGGGATCGTTCCGCTCCTCATCTTCTTCTTTGGTATGCAACAGCATATCATCAAAGGGATTACGAGCGGCTCGATCAAATAACCCTTCCCAAGGGATCTCCCTCGTCCGCTACACGGGGGAGAATTTTTTTTAGAAAAGCTGTTGACATTCGTCTGAATATTTATAATAATGAGTTCAATTCAATTGTGAACGACATTGAAAGGACGAGTACACAGAAGACGTAAGCAAAGCGAGCCGGGGAAGGTGAGAGCCCGGACTGAAATCTCTGTCGAAGAACCTCCTGGAGTCGCTACCCGAACGCTTTGCAAGTAGACGTAGCCGGACCGTTCCCCGTTATCGGAACTACGAGATGTTCGTCTCGAAAAAGTGAGTAGATTCGTCTACTAATTTGGGTGGCACCGCGGAGCTTGAAGCCTTCCGTCCCATAGTCCATGGGATTGGAGGGCTTTTTTCTATTGCTCCGTCCCAAATCCCACAATTGGAGGAAGACAAAATGACAACGACAGCAACAAGCATGATGAAGGAAAAACAACAGGCAATCACGGCGGTAAAGGCAATGTTCGAGGACAAGTTCAGTACGGCGCTAGGTCTCACGCAAGTACAGGCACCGTTGTTCGTCACATCGGCGAGCGGAGTCAACGATCACTTGAACGGCGTCGAGCGTATCATTCAGTTCGACACACAATATCCGGGACATGAGCTTGAGATCGTCCAGTCGCTTGCGAAATGGAAACGCGAAGCGCTCGGCCGGTACGGGTTCAAAGTTGGCGAAGGGTTGTATACACAGATGCGTGCGATCCGCCGCGACGAAGAACTCGACGCGACACACTCGCTTCATGTCGATCAATGGGACTGGGAACGCGTCATCGCCCGGGAACACCGGACGACCGACTATTTGAAAGCGACCGTCGAATCGATTTATGCGGCCTTGCTTGAAACGGAACGGTCGGTCGAGTCGGCATACGCGATCGAAGCGATTCTCCCTGAGTCGATTCACTTCTTGACGAGCCAAGAGCTAGAAGACCTGTATCCGACGCTGACGCCAAAAGAACGGGAACATGCGATTTGTAAAGAGCATGGCGCGGTCTTCCTCTCACAAATCGGAGGCGCGCTCGCCTCAGGAGAGAAACATGATGGCCGAGCGGCTGACTATGACGACTGGTCGCTCAACGGCGATATTCTCGTCTGGCATCCAGAACTCGAGACGGCGTTCGAACTGTCGTCGATGGGGATCCGTGTCGATGAGACAGCGCTCGCTGAACAGTTGGTGACAGCTGGCGCGGAAGAGAAGCGGAAGTATCCGTTCCATCAAGCCGTGCTCGAAGGACGTCTCCCACTTACGGTCGGAGGCGGAATTGGCCAGTCACGTGTCGCCATGTATCTGCTCCGGGCCCGTCATATCGGTGAAGTCCAATCGTCGGTCTGGCCGAGCGAGATGGTCGCGGCGTGCGAAGAAGCTGGAATTAGCCTGTTGTAATTATATAGAAGCAAATGAGCCAGGACTTTCTTACGAGAAAGTCCTGGTTTTCTGTACAACATTTTCCACCCTACACGTCAATTTTGACACCTACATAATGGAAGCGTTTTCATTTAAAGTAAGGGTGTACTGATTGGATCGATTATTTTAGTCGACTTACACACCGAGGGAGGAAGCAAGATGAAACGCAAATGGAGATTATCGACAGCTGTGATGACGGCTGGCATGGTATTGACGCTCGCTGCCTGCGGGGGCGGATCGCTCACAGAAGGGGAAGGGTCGGCTGACGGGAACGCGGATAGCGGTGACTCAAAAGATGTGACGTTGAACGTCTTCCAATTTAAAGCCGAAATCGCTAAAGACCTCGAGGCGATGGCGAAAGAATATGAAGAAGAGACGGGCGTCAAAGTGACCGTTCAAACGGTCGGCGGCGGAGCCGACTACGGTGCCGCGCTCAAATCGCAATTCGCATCTGGCAATGAACCGGATATCTTTAACAACGGTGGCTTCACGGAAGCACAGACGTGGAAAGATAAGTTGGAAGATTTGTCGGATGAAAAGTGGGTCGGTGATTTGACGGAAGTGGCCAAAGAACCGATGACGATGGACGGGAAACTGTACGGTATGCCGATGAACCTTGAAGGCTACGGTTTCATCTACAATAAGGAGCTGTTTGAGAAAGCGGGCATCAGTGAACTGCCGAAGACGCTGTCTGAATTGACGGAAGCGGCTGAAAAGTTGGACAAGGCGGGTATCACGCCGTTCTCGGTCGGCTACGCGGAGTTTTGGATTCTCGGCATCCACTTGCTCAACATCCCGATGGCGCAACAAGATAATCCCGAGGCGTTCATCCAAGCGCTCAACGACAACAAAGAGAAGTTCGAAGACAATGAGCAGTTCCAACAGTTCTTGAAACTATTCGACCTGACCATCAAATATGGCAACAAGAACCCGCTCACGACGGACTACAACACGCAAGTCACACAGTTCGCCCAAGGCGAGACAGCGATGCTCCAGCAAGGAAACTGGGCCCAACAGATGATTCTCGACGTGAATCCGGACATCGAGATGGGCTTCGTACCGATTCCGATCAATGATGATAAAGAGAAGATGGACCGCTTGCCGGTCGGCGTCCCGAATAACTGGGTCGTCAACAAAAACTCACAATATAAAGAAGAAGCGAAAGACTTCCTCGAGTGGATGGCGACGTCAGACACAGGAAAAGACTACATGGTCAACAAGTTCAAGTTCATCCCGGCGTTCAAATCGATCGAAGCGAACGACCTCGGACCACTCGCTGACGATATCCTTGCCTATTCGAACGAAGGCAAGACGATCTCATGGAACTGGTTCAAGTATCCGGACGGCACGGTCAACGAGTATGGTGCCTTGATGCAAGCGTACGTCGGCGGTCAGAAGACCGGTGACGAGATGCTCCAAGACTTCACAAAAGTATGGATGGATAAAGCTAAATAAAGAAAACACAAGCAGCGAACTGACCCCTTCGCCGCTTGTGTTTTTTTTATGAAGAAACTGTCACAGGAATCCCATAAAAAGCACACACATACCCCCCTAGGTTTTCGTACAATATGTTTTGTAAGCGATTGATCAAGAGGAGGGGTTATGAGACAACTAAAACTTGGATTGCTCATCGGCTTGTTGTTCGCAGCCCCGTCTGTCCACGCGGAGTCCGATTTAGTGACGCTTGAAGAACCGATCGTGGTCCGTTCGAATGAGACGTTTGACGGTGCTGGGAAACGCTTCGTCAGCTGCAATGAACCGGCGTTTCGGTTAGAAGGGACCGGGGCGGTGCTCGAGAATGTTTTGGTCGAACAGTGCCGGCAGACGGACGTGGCTGCCATACAAGTCTCAGGGCTTGGCCATCAGTTGATCGATGTGACCGTCGAAGCGTCCGGGACCGGTATCGTAGTGGAAGACAGCTACGGGGTAAGGCTCGTCCGTCCCGTCATCTCGGGGTCTAATCAACACGAGGGCATCTCGCTATTGAACAGCGAAGCGGCTTTGATCAAAGGGGCGGTCATCGACCGAGTCCGTGACGGGATCTACATCGAGAACGGGTCGGGTCACCAGCTGATTCGCCCGAGCGTTGCTGATGCTAGATACGGTGTCCATCTCATGTTTCCGACAGACGTGTCGATCAATTTGCCGAACCTCCGGCGCAACGGAGCAGGTGCGATGATCATGGGGACAGAGCGCGTCGTCATCGAGAACGGACAAATCCATGACCAAGTCGGCGCGACGGCGACCGGGATCATGTTGTTTGAAGCAGTCGAGACGACGTTGCGCGCCAACGCGATCTTCGGCAATCGGATCGGGATTTATGCGGAAAAATCCGAGTGGACGACGATTCATGACAACGGTGTGAACGGTAATGATGTAGGACTGCGCTTGAAGTCAGCGAACGGGATGACGATGGCAGGGAATGACTTGACCGGCAATCGGTATCCGGTCGTCTCGTTTGAGTCGGCAGACAATGTGATTCAAGGAAACGATTGGGGCGGACAGACGCTCGATTTGACACGCGACGGGTTCAGTGAGATCCCGTTTCGGGCCGACCCGTACTTGTTTTTATTGGCCGATTCATATGAAGCGTTCGAGTTGCTGTACGGTGCCCCGGGGCTAACCGTGCTTGAACGTGTGCTCCGTAGCCCGGACGAGGTCACACTCACGGACGCAGGACCAATTGTGTCCGCGTTTCGCATCGAGTGGAACGGGTCGTTCGGAGCGGTCGCTTTAACCGGAATGATGGTTTTACTATGGATATTTGGGAGGAAACGATATGACTACGTATAAGAAAATGGCAGGACTATTCGCCGCATCAAGTTTGACGCTCGCACTTGGGGCGTGTTCGAGCGCTGCGGCGGAACCGTTCGATATCGAATGGGGCGAGACCGAGTGTGAAGTGTGCAAGATGAAAGTGATGGATAAACAATTCGCTGCCGAAGCGATCATGGACAACGGGAAAGGCTATGCGTTCGACGATATCGGTTGTTTGATGCGTGACTGGTACCCTGAGCAAACGGAAGAGGACATCGCGGCGATGTATGTGAAAGACTACAACACGATGGACTGGGTCGATTTAGAGGAAGGTGCGTTTGTCTATAATAAAGAAGCGAAAACGCCGATGGCTTATAACATCGTCTCGTTCGCAAAAGCAGCGGACGCGGAAACGTATGCCGAAGAGAATGGCGGCATGGTGATGGATTTAGACGACTTGAAAGAACACACGTGGGAACGCGGCGAGATGAAACACCATAAAAAAATGAACTCGGATGACGATGGCGAAGCGAGCGACATGAGTGACGCGCACGATTCGGATGAGTCATCTGACGGTCACGGGCAGTAAGCGATGTTATGGCGGATCGAATGGTCCCGTACGCTGCGTCAGAAAGAAAGTTACGTCTTCTTGCTTGCTTGGGTACTGACACTCGTCTTGCTGGGTGGTCTCGGCCAAGCGATCCCGGTGGCGACGGCGTATACGAACGTCAGCGCGACACTCGTCACGGTGATCGGGCTCGTGTTACCGCTCCTCGTCATGTTGACGACGGCACTGCAGTGGGGCAATGAGCGTGAATCCAAGCGGATGCGACTCGTCTCGACGTTCACGGTGTCGATGCGCCGCGTGGTCTGGATGCGTTACAGCGCATTCCTGGCGACGCAAGGACTCGTCATCACGCTTGCGTTCGCGCTCGCCTCGTTCCTTGTTTCGATGCCGCTCGAGACGTGGTTCGTCCTATGGGTGTATGCGTTCGGCCTCACCGCGTACGGGGCCGCGATCGGCACGTTCATCGGCGTCGTCGGACGGACGAGGCTTCGAGCCGTGCTCCTCTCGTTCATCGTCTGGGTCGTCCTCGTTTTACTTTGGCCGACGCTACTCGTGGCAACGATTGCTTGGCTACCTTACGGGTCGCAAGCGAGTGCGATGGTCGGGCTTCTGTTTTTGAACGGGTTTGAGCTGCTGCGCGTCTGGGTGAGCTCGGTCTTGTCGGCACCTGACCTGTTCGGGGCCGTCTATGAAACGTTTATCGGCTGGCTCGGCGACCCACTCGGTAGTTTGACCGTCAGCATCGCGATCTTAAGTGTCGTGTTTGTGTTGTGGTTTGGGACAGCTTGGTTACTTCGACAGGAGGGACGACATGATTCAGCTTGAACAGGTCGGTAAACGCTATGGCGATGTATGGTCGCTCCATCCGCTTGACGGAGCGATTGCCGACGGTCGGGTCGTCGCCTTATGCGGAAGCAACGGGGCTGGGAAATCGACGCTACTGAACATGATGAACGGTACGCTCGCACCGAGTGTCGGTCATATCTCGTTGAACGGGGAGACGCGTGACCGTCGAAAATCGTATAATCAATCGTTTGGTTATATGCCTGATGATTTCGCATTCGATCCGTCGTGGACCGTCGGTGAGACGTTTGCGTATTACGCGTTGCTTCAAGGGGTCAAACCGGATGCGTCTCTATTGAACCGTGTCGGGCTTGACGCCAAGACCCGGCAACAGGTCGGGATGTTGTCGAAAGGGATGCGGCAACGCCTCCTGCTCGCTCAAGCGTTGGTCACGAAACCTGACATTTTACTGCTAGACGAGCCGACGAACGGTCTCGACCCGACGTGGATGCATGTATTGGGCCGACTGTTGCGGGAAGAGGCCGACCGCGGGACGACGATCGTGTTCTCGACACACCAGCTCGATGTGGCGGCGAGGCTTGCTGACGAAGTCTGGATGCTTGATGCCGGCCGGCTGGCCGGACGTGTCCTCGTTCAAGATGAACAGGCCGCTTACGCCGAAATTAAAAACTTCTTTTTCGAACCGGAAGTTGAGGCTTGTCAAACAGACGCCGCTCGCACAAAATAATAGACAGTTGAAGTGGTGGTCGGAGCCTTCCGGCGCCACTATTTTTGTGGGGAGATGGAACAGATGAGAAAGAATGTTACGGTCGCACTACTGCTTGCGACTTTTTTGGCGGCGATCGAAGGGACGGTCGTCTCGGTCGCGACGCCGGTCATTGCGAGCGAGTTGAACGGCGCGGCGCTCGTCAGTTGGGTATTTGCCGCCTTCTTACTATTCACGGCGGTGTCGACACCGATTTACGGGAAAGTCGCCGACTTGTTCGGGCGAAAGCGTGTCCTCTTGTTTGGGATCGGGCTGTTCACACTCGCCTCGCTCTTATGCGGTTTAGCGACATCGATGGAGCAGTTGATCGTGTTTCGGGCGCTACAAGGTCTTGGCGCCGGTGCGGTCCTGCCGATCTCGATGACGATTATCGGGGACATGTATAAGTACGAAGAGCGTGGTAAGATTCAAGGGATTTTAAGTGCGGTGTGGGGCGTGTCCGGTGTACTCGGACCGGTCATCGGAGGATTTTTGGTCGAGACGTTGTCTTGGCGCTACGTGTTCTTGTTGAACGTTCCGTTTGCGCTCTTATCGTTCATCATGATCGTCACATTTTATAAAGAGACGGTCGCCGAGACGACCGAACGGATCGATATAAAAGGGGCACTCCTGTTCGCTGGGGGGACGACCGCATTCTTGTACGCCTTGATCACGTTCAGTGAAACGAACATCTTGACGCTACCGGTCGTCGTCAGCGCTGTGCTCAGTCTTATCTTGCTCGTCAGCTTCTTCATGTCTGAGCGCCGGGCCAAGACACCACTCCTACCGCTCGAGCTTTTGAAGCAGCCGATTATCGCGTCCATCAACGGGGCCGTCTTCTTTGCTGCTTGGGTGCTCGTCTCGATGTCAGCCTACATCCCAATTTGGGCACAGGCTGTACTTGGTAAATCGGCGACGGAGGCGGGCTTCATGCTCATGCCGCTCTCGGTCGCATGGACGTTCACGTCGATTATCGGCGGACGGACGCTCGGAGCGGCATCACCGCGACGACGGGCTGTTTTCGGGATGGGCCTGCTCTTGGTCGGGACGGTCATCTTGACGCTGATGACTCCATCGAGTTCGGACGTCTGGGTGTACCTCGCCGTCGCCATCATCGGCGTCGGATTCGGTTTGTCACAACCGATGTTCATCGTCGTGTTGCAGACGGTCGTGTCGTACCGAGAGCGTGGTACAGCGACAGCGGCGAACTCGTTTTTAAGTACGGTCGGACAGACGCTCGGCGTCGCGGTGTTCGGGGCGATGTTCAACTTTATCGTCTTGAGCGGATTCCGGAACGACGAAACGTTGAGCGGTGCCTCGCTCGAATCGTTCTTCAACCGGGCGGCGAGTGCCACGCTTGACGAGAGCGTCCGTCTGCAAGGTGAGCAGTTGATCGCCTCGGGACTGAACAGTGTCTTCGTCGGAGCGGCGCTCGCGGCGTTCATCGCTTTGCTCATCGCGCTTCGGTTACCGGCCCGCCCACCCGAACCTTCACGCGACGCCTGAAAGCGCGGTATGATGGGGGAAAGGAGGCGGTCACGTTGAAACGATGGTTACTCATGTTGTCACTCGTCTTTGTTGCCGGTTGTGCGTCTGATCCGGCGGACGATGCGGTCCAAGAAGAGGAAACCCCGATCGAACAACCGGCTGAATCGACGGAAGGGGCGCCGAACGAAGATGACGCGTTATCGGTTGGGGCGAACGAATCGATTGCGCGACAGCTCGACGTCCCATGGTCGATTGCACGAACCGAGGACGGTTGGCTCGTTTCAGAGCGCGGGGGAACGATTGCTGTCATTGATGCTGACGGTAACGTCTCGCGTCAACCGGTCGAACTGACTGAAGATGTGCTTGAAATCGGGGAAGGCGGACTACTCGGTCTTGCTCTCGCGGATGACTTTGCGACGTCGCGACAGCTGTACGCCTATCATACGTACGGGACACCTGGAGATGTGCGGAACCGGGTCGTCGAATTGACGTGGGACGGAGAACGATTTGAAGAGACGGACATCGTCTTGGAAGACATACCCGGGGCGCAGTTTCATAACGGCGGACGCTTATTACTCGACGGTGACGTGATTTGGGTCACGACCGGAGACGCACTCGTCCCAGACCTCGCTCAAGATGAGACGTCAATTGCCGGGAAAATCCTGCGCGTGCCGTTGTCCGGCGAAGGGGACCCGGTCGATTGGATTTATTCGTCCGGCCATCGGAATCCGCAAGGGTTGACCGTCATCGAAGACGTGCTTTATGCGAGCGAACACGGGGCGTCCGGTCATGACGAAGTGAACATCATCGAGCCAGGCAACAACTACGGGTGGCCGATCATCGAGGCCGATGAGACGGAAGACGGTCTCGAGACGCCTTGGTTTGAGGTCGGAGGAACGTCATGGGCGCCATCAGGCATCATTGCCGACGAACAGTACGTCTATATGGCGACGTTGCGTGGGAATCGTTTGGTCGCCATCGACCGCGAGACGCGCGAAGTCGTTCCGCTCATCGAGGATCAAGGGCGCATCCGGGACGTCTGGTTAGAAGACGACCGTCTGTATTACATCACGAACAATACGGACGGCCGGGGAAATCCGGGAGCGGAAGACGATCAACTGTTCATGTTGGAATTACGTTAGAAACTGACATCTCGTCAGTTTCTATTTTTTTGTTGTGTTACTTGTGAGATTACGTATAATAAAGACGTTAATTGGAAAATGAAGGAGTTAATGACATGGATCATTCGAAATTGGTACATAAACACGAACAATTGTATTTCGGACTGCTCGTCGCGATAAGCATCCTGACGATCATTGTCGGCATCGTCTTGACGATTGCCTCACTCGGTATCTTCCTGTGGATTATCGGGCTAATCGTCTCGCTGTCGATGTTCGCGCACTGGATTCAAATCGGCTATATTCGGACGAACGGGGTCAAAGTGACGGAGCGACAATTCGCCGACCTGCATGAGATGTATCAGCGCGTCGGACAAGGGATGGGCATCCGTTTGTTGCCAGATGTCTATATTTTACAGGCGGGCGGGGTCTTGAACGCGTTCGCGACCCGATTCTTCCAAAAGAATATGATCATCTTGTATTCGGACGTCGTGGAACTGTCGCGGAACGGTCAGACGAAAGAAGTCGAGTTCGTCATCGCGCATGAACTCGCCCACATCCGCCGCAATCATGTCCAAAAACAGTGGCTCGTCTTGCTCGGGAATATCGTTCCATTTTTAGGGACAGCGTATTCACGCGCTTGCGAATATACGTGCGATCGGATGGCCGCGCATTACATTCAAGACGAAGCGGCTTCAAAACGGGCGCTCACTATCCTCGCCGTCGGCGGAAGGCTCGCCAAAGAAGTGAACGAGTTTGACTATTTATATGAAGCGAGCCGTGAGAACGGGTTCATCGCCAAATATAGCGAACTGATCTCGACACATCCGACATTGCCGAAACGGATCGCTGCTATCGCCACGCATGCCGGTGAGGCGAACGTGCCGATGTTCAAGACGGCGGGTTATGTCAAAGCCTCGATCATCGGAACGATTGTCGTCACCGTGCTCGTCAACGGGGCCATCATCGCGTGGCTCGTCATGAGTGATGGGTTCACGAGCCTCGCCGCTTCACCGTTCAGCGAAGGGTTCGCCGGTGAAATGACGGAGGAGCCGCTCCAACAGTTGGCGTATGACAATTCAGGTGCCGATGCGATTCGGGAGGAACTGGCGAATGGGGCGGATGTCAATATGCAAGACAGTTACGGCGATACTCCGCTCCATAACTTGCTGTACAATGATGGAATGGACTACGATTCATTAGTGCTCTTGCTCGAAAGCGGGGCAGATGTCACCATTGAAAATGACGATGGTATGACACCGATCGATGTGGCGAAAGATTGGAGCCACGAATTTGGGATTGTAGAACTGCTACGTTCTTATGAATGAACAGCTGGCTCGTCTCTCGGGAAACTGAGGGACGAGTTTTTTAACGATGGTATTGCAAACGCTTGCATGACCCGTGATATAATCTTCAAGAGGAGGGGTGTCGGTGAGGAGCATCCGTACGAAATTGACCGGGATGATCGCATTGACGATCATCGTTCCGGTTATTTTAGCGACAGTCATATCATTTTGGTACGTCAAAGACCGGGAACGAGAGCGCGGTCTCGAGCTCACGGACTGGTCGCTCGAGCGCGGGACGTTGCAGATCGAACGCTACATCTCTGACTTGAGCCGCCTGCCGACGAGCCTATACGCCAATCGGGACGTCCTCGACATTCTTGAATACGGTCCCGGGCTGTCACTCGAGCAGACGGAGCTTGAAGTTCGGCGGGCACTCCTTGGTATGTACTTATCACGGGAGGATGTCGCACAGATTCAATTGCTCATGCTTGAAGACATGGACTCGTTCGCCGCTTATAAAATGAAAGTGTCACCACGTTCGAAAAAACAACCGAGTGCGATTCAACAACAATTGCTGAAGTATGAAGAGAGCCGTGTCTTGCTCGAGGCGTCGCATCCGCTCGTCCCGTACCACGACTTTGGACCGATCATCTCGGCAGAAGAGGTTGTGACGCTTCATTTCCGGCTCGACAAGATCGAGACGGATAAACCGCTCGCGATCCTCTCGATCGATATACCGGAAGACGTGTTTGTCGGACAACTCGCGTCGCTGCAAAACAATCCGGAGGAAAGCCTTTGGTTTATTGGCGGGAACAATCAAGTGTTTGCCAAGCTTGGGGACGAGGACATCCCGGACACGGTGGCGGCGAAGTCGATGTCGGTCGACGGGAAACATCATCGGATCATTAAATCGTTCGAGTTTGAGAATCAAACGTTTTATGTCGGGAAATCGATTCCGGATCGGTTGTTGATTGAACCGGCATCCCGGACGTCATTCATCATCTTCGTCGTCGGGATGGTTTCGCTCGTACTAGCGTTGATCGGGGCGACGTACGCATCGATGCGTTTGACGACGCCGATTAAAACGCTCACGTCAAACATTTGGAGAATCGAGCAAGGGGACATGACCGTCTCGTTCGATTCCCTGGGAAATGACGAGTTCGGTGTGCTCGGCCGCCAATTTAAACGGATGATCGAACGGATCGATGACTTGATTCAGCGCGAATATCGGTTGGCGCTCGAAAATCGGACGAACGAACTGCGCGCCCTGCAGGCGCAAACGAACCCGCACTTTTTATTCAATGCGCTGCAGTCGATCGGGACGCTCGCCCTAAAAGGGGACGGTAAAACGGTTTATCGCTTAATCACACAGTTATCCTCGATGATGCGGTACACGATGCACCCGGACGAGTCGATGGTGACGCTCAAGCGCGAAGTCGAGCATCTCAATTCGTACGTTCGGCTCCAACAGGTCCGCTTCCCCGATCAGTTCGACGTCGAGGTCGACGTCCCGGACGCGTTGCTCGACTTGATCGTTCCGAAGATGATCCTCCAACCGCTCGCTGAGAACTTTTTCAAACATGGGTTTGAGCGGGACGGGGCGACTTCGGCCAATCGGTTCTGCTTAAACATCCGTCAAACGGGAGCCGACCTCATCATCCGTTGTGAGAACAGCGGGCGAGCGATCTCGGACTTTGAGCTGAACGCCCTGCAACAACGGATCGAACGGTCGATAGGACCGATTCATGGTGCGGAAGGCACCGGTTTAAAGAACATTCGCGATCGACTCATGTTAAACTATAATCGGGAGGCTGAGTTTATGTTGGCTACACCAGAGACCGGCGGATTCCGCATCGTCATGCGTTTCCCGGCCGTGAAGGAGGCGGGTGCGTCATGACGAAAGTATTGATCGTCGACGATGAGTCGCCGGTACGGGAAGCGGTCAAATTACTTGGGGAGTGGGAACGTCTCGGCGTCACGAAAGTGTTCGAAGCGAGCGACGGCGAGGAAGCGAAACGGATTATCACGAAAGAGCGCCCAGCCTTGGTTTTATCGGATATTCAAATGCCGCGCTGCAACGGGATTGAGTTGATGGAATGGGTGCATCAAGAGGTGGAGTCGGTAAAGCTGATCGTGTTGACCGGGTACGATGAGTATTCGTATATGCGGCGCGCGATTCAGCTCGGCAGCTTCGATTACTTGCTGAAACCGATTGATCCGGACGTGTTGAACGATACGCTCGAACGTGCCCTCGCGGACGTCTGTCCAGCCGAGGAGGATCCAATCTTCCAAATTGGTGCGTTTATCGAGCGTCATTATGCGGAAGAGCTCAGCTTGCAAGGGATGAGCGAGCGCTTTTACTTGAGCCGCGAATACATATCGCGTCGTTTTAAGCAGCAGTATGGCGTCAACTTATCCGAGTACTTGCTGTCGATCCGCATGCTCGAGGCCAAGCGTCTCCTTGAAACAAGTAGACAACGTATTTATGAAGTCGCCCAAGCGGTTGGTTTTTCGGACGACAAATACTTCCGAAAAGTCTTTAAAAAACAAGTTGGTGTTACCCCGAACGAATATCGGGAAGACTACCAACGACAACTTTAAAGGAGGAATTTTATCATGAGTGTACACATTGGGGCAAAAGAAGGACAAATCGCAGAAACGGTATTACTTCCAGGAGATCCGTTGCGCGCGAAATACATCGCCGAGACGTTCTTAGAGGATGTCGAACTGTATAACGAAGTGCGTGGCATGTACGGTTTCACAGGTACGTATAAAGGCAAACGCATCTCTGTTCAAGGGACAGGTATGGGTGTGCCGTCGATGTCGATTTACGTCAACGAATTGATCATGTCGTACGGTGCTAAAAACTTGATTCGTGTCGGTACAGCCGGCGGGATTCAAGAAGACGTCAAAGTGCGTGACGTTGTCATCGCGATGAGCGCATCGAGTGAGATGGGACAAAACCGTGTCCGGTTCGACGGCATGGACTACGCACCGACAGCGACGTTCGACCTCCTACATCGTGCGTATATGAACGCAGAGAAAGCGGGCATCCCGGTCAAAGTCGGTCAAATCTTCACGGCCGACCAGTTCTACCAAGATGACTTCCACCACTTCAAAAAGTGGGCGGACTTCGGTTGCCTTGCAATCGAAATGGAAGCAGCCGGCCTTTACACGCTCGCGGCGAAACATAAAGTCAACGCCTTGACGATCCTCACGATCTCTGACCACTTGTTAACGGGTGAAGAGACGACATCAGAAGAACGTCAATCGACGTTCGACGAGATGATTCGCGTCGCCCTCGACACAGCAGTCGAAGTGACGAACTAAATCATAAGTCCCTACAGACGCAACGTTTGTAGGGACTTTTTGTGTCAGTGTGCCAACGTATCTATACAAAGCGGAACCGGCAAGCTAGACTGAAGCTGAAAACTCAGTGTCCGTGGAGGCGCTGAGCTAAGGAGAGAATTCCGTGAATAAACCATCCGCTTTTGTGATTTATAGTATCGTCTTTTTTGCGTTTTTCGATCTGTTTGCCCAACTTCCCGTCATGAGCACGTTCGCGACCTCGGTCGGTGCGACGCCGTTCATCGCCGGTGTCGTCATTGCCATCTACTCACTGTCGAACACGTTCGGGAACATTTTGTCTGGCGTTTGGACGGACAAGTTCGGCCCGTTCCGAATCTTACTCGTCGGTCTAGTGTTATCAAGTGCGAGTCTGCTCATGTATCGCCTTGTCGATGATGCTTCGATGTTACTGGTGGTGCGTGTCGTTCACGGATTCGTGGCCGGCTTGATTGTACCGGCTGCGTTTACGCTATCCGCGAACTTGACCGCGGCGAATCGACAAGGGAAAAAAGTGGCGCTCACCGGGAGCTTCGTCGGGTTGGCGGCGATTCTAGGACCAGCGTTCAGCGGCATCATGGCCAGTCGGACATCGGTCCCGGTCGTATTTACGTACGTGGCGGCGTATGGCGTGCTTGTGGCTTTGCTTGCCCTCGTCGTGTTAAAGCGGTTGCGATTCGCTGTTAAACATGAGGACCGGCGCGAAGTGGTTGGCTCGAAAACGCTAGAACGCGACGTCGTCAAAGCATATATCGGGGCGTTTTTATTGATGTTCTCGCAAGGAGCGCTCGCTTATTTATTACCGCTTTACGTACAAGCGCTCGGTTATGACTCACGGCTCAGCGGGACGTTGCTCAGCACGTTTGGCGTTGCTGCCGTCCTCGTGTTCGTCTTGCCGACGAACCGTATCTTCGACCGGTTCGAGCCGGCGCGCTTGGCTGCGCTCGGGATCGGCATCCTTGGGGTTAGTCAAATTCTGATCGGTTTGTCAGGTAGCGCAAATCTGCTCTATCTCGTGCTCGGCTGTTATGGCGTCGGCTTCGCAATTTTGTTCCCGGCCATCAACACGATGTTGATCAAAGCGACGAACAGTGCCAATCGCGGCAAATCGTATGGCTACTTCTATGCGTTCTTCTCGCTCGGTACGGTCGTAGGTTCGGCTCTCTTAGGGTGGCTGTCCGTCTCGTTAACGCAGAAATTCACGCTGACCGGGATTGTTTTGCTGCTAGCGGGTCTGCTTTTGATTGTGATCGAGCAGACAAGGAAACGTGTCGTTTCAAACAAGACCGGGTGAGATGGGCACGTATCAAGCAGCAACGGCTGAACGTTCAAAATGGTCGGGTCTGATTGGATAGTGATAAGATGAAGACAGCGTTATCACTCAAAGGGAGGCAGATTTATGCTCGCACCAATCGAACAGTTGACGATCGAAGAGCTCATCAGTAAGCAACGTCGTTTCTTTAAGACGCAAGCGACCAAATCGCTCGCATTCCGTCTCAGTATGTTGACGTTTTTGAAAGAATCGATCAAACATCACGAAACGGAAATTATTGAAGCGTTAAAAACAGATTTAAATAAATCAGAGCTCGATGCGTTCACGACGGAGATCGGCTTTATTTACGACGAGATCAGTCGGACGAATCGAGAGTTGAAGCGTTGGATGCGACCAAAACGGGTCCGCGGCGCGGCGATCCACCTCGGGACAAAAAGTGAGGTCATGTATGAACCGTACGGCACCGTTCTCATCATCGCGCCTTGGAATTATCCGTTCCAATTGGCAATCGCACCGCTCATCGGAGCAATCGCGGCCGGGAACACGGCTGTCGTGAAACCGTCCGAATTGACGCCGAACGTGGCCCAAGTAATGACGAAAGTGCTCGAACGGGCGTTCACCGATCGCTACGTCGTCAGCGTCGAAGGGGATAAAGACGTCGCTCAAGCTTTGCTCGCGCAAAAATGGGATCATATCTTCTTTACCGGTTCGACCCAAGTCGGAAAAATCGTCATGGAGGCTGCGGCCAAGCAATTGACGCCGGTCACGCTTGAACTAGGTGGGAAGTCACCAGCCATCGTCCATGAAGATGCCAATATTAACATTGCGGCGAAACGGATTGCGTGGGGGAAATGGATGAACGCCGGGCAGACGTGTGTCGCCCCGGACTACGTGCTCGTCCACGAGTCGAAACGTGATGCGTTTCTTGAAGCGATCAAGCGGGAAGCGTTCCTGATGTTTGGGAACGGAATCGGGACAGAACGGTTCACCCGAATCGTCAGCGAGTCTCATTTTGATCGGTTGACGAGTTATTTGAGTCAAGGGGACGTCTTCTTCGGGGGAGCGACGGAGCGGGACAGCTTGAAAATCGCCCCGACCGTCATGACGGATATTCATGATGGGGCTGCTGTCATGAAAGACGAGATTTTCGGACCGATTTTGCCGGTGCTGACGTATCGTCAACTCGATGAGGCGATCGAGTTCGTGTCCGACCGTCCGCATCCGCTCGCGCTCTATCTGTTCACGGAAACGAAAGCTGTCGAACATACGGTGCTCAAACATCTGACATTCGGCGGCGGTTGTGTCAACGATGTCCTCATGCATTTGACGAACCCGAACTTGCCATTTGGCGGTGTCGGGGAGAGTGGGATGGGAGCTTATCACGGACGCTATAGCTTTGAGGCGTTCAGCCATGCCAAATCAATCTTACGCAACACGACAAAATTTGATGTGCCGATCCGTTATCCAAACTTTAAAGGTGCGGAGAAGCTGATTCGTCTCGTCTATCGCTGAGACTGATCTGAGACTGTAGACTTTCTACAGTCTTTTCTTATGGAAGCACTTAAAAAAGAAGATTGTTTGAAATGTCACATACTTTTGTGATTAGGGTGCTCGCGCTACTGTATAATAAAGCCATAAATGAAACGTACGAGACATTCCAGGCACGAATGAATTGTGGAGGGAGCAGACGAACATGTCTACGAAATGTGGGACAACCGAACCGAACAGCTTTATCTTTTCAGCGGAGACGAAACAGTTATTGCTCGAAATGATGACACCTCAAGACTACCCGAAGGCCAGCATCGTCTGTTGGGAAGGTGAGAAGTGTGATAAATTCTTTTATTTGAAGAGCGGATCTGTCAAATTCACAAAGATCACGAAAAAAGGTAATCCAATCGTCATGTTCTTATATGGCGCCGACGATTTTTTTGGTGAGTTTGATATCGTCGACACGTTCCCGAGTTCTTACAGCATCGAGACGACGGAAGAAAGTGTCATTGGCATTATTTCAAAGAAAGACATCGAGACCATCATGCAGCACGACGCCAAATTTGCCGGTGACGTGCTACGCTGGACGTCGATGATGCGTAAGCATTCAGAGATGAAACTGCGTGATTTGCTATTGTACGGAAAGCCGGGAGCGCTCGCTTCGACGCTGCTTCGGATGGCGGCCATGCACGGAGTAGAAGAAGATGATGCGGTCGTCATCTCACGACATCCTTCCGACGGGGAGCTCGGTCAACTGATCGGGGCACCGCGTGAGACCGTCAACCGGATGATGAACCAGTGGCGAAAAGAAGGCGTCCTGACAACGACGGGAAACTCAATCGTCTTGCATGATATCGATTTCTTAAAAGAGCTGTGCCACTGTGAAGGATGTCCGGTCGGGATTTGCCGATTATAACGAGGAACCGTCTCTTAGTGAGGCGGTTTTTTTGTCGTCTTGATTTGGCTAATTGTGAATTTTATGTGTGGAAACTACGCAAATTTGATGTGATTGTCACTTTTGGAGTGATAAAAGTCACATATTAAGTCGGGGTGAATTTCATACAATGAAAGAGGAAATTATAGCGAAAGGGGTCCTTCACGTGGATAAGAACGGTGGGCAAGAACCGAATCTGAAAGGCACGTTCACATCGGTCATGATTGTCGCGGGTGTCATCATCGCCATGTGGTCGTCGGTCTTTTATTTATTTGTTACACGATAACGTCAAAAGGAGAGAACAAACATGCATATTCATAAGCTTGAAAAATATTGGCTGATCTTTGGTATCGTTCTATTAGGCGTGTTTTTGGCAGTGCTCGGCATTTCGGCGTTTGCGGCCGGAAACCAGCCCGCATCGGACGCCGATTTGATCGACCCGGCAAAAGTGCATCAGACGGCGCCGTTCGATAAACCTGGACTTAATAAAATTGGTGATAACGAGTATGAACTCGTCATGGTCGCGCAGGCGTTCACGTTCACACCGGGGAACGTTGAAATCCCGAAAGGTGCGAAAGTGACGTTTCTCGTCACGTCACCGGACGTCGTCCACGGTTTCCAGTTGACGGGGACACCGGTCAACATGATGGTCGTGCCGGGACATATCAACTCGCTCACGTATACGTTTGAAGAAACAGGCGAATTTTTAATTCTCTGTAACGAATATTGCGGGACGGGCCATCACATGATGGCGACAAAAATTAAGGTGGTGGACTAAATGAACGACGTAGCCTCAAAACTGAAACAGTGGGAAATGGAGCGCGGTGTGCCGGTGCCGAGCATCGGTGTGAAAGAAGCGCGCCTCGCCTATGCCCACGTTGTCGTCTCGGTACTCGCCGTCTTGATTGGAGCGATCGCGGGACTCATGCAGACGCTCATCCGTACAGGAATCATTCCGGAAGTATTCGGTTACTATCAACTGTTGACGGCTCACGGTATCATGCTTGGTCTCGTCTTTACGACGATGTTTATCATCGGCTTACTTTACGCGCTGCTCGCCAAGTCGTTCGGACGGTTTGAATCGTTCCCGACACGTGTCGCTTGGCTCGGTTTTTGGATGATCATCGCCGGGGCGGTACTCGTGACGATCATGGTGCTCGCCAATAAAGCGACTGTACTTTACACGTTCTACGCTCCGCTCATGGCCGACCCGATCTTCTATGTCGGTCTCGTCCTGTTCGTCGTCGGTACATGGTTCTCGGCGTTCGCGATGTTCCGCATGTATGCGGACTATAAACGGGAACACCCTGGCGTTCACCCGCCACTCCCAGCGTACATGAGTATCATGACGATGTTGCTCTGGGTCATCGCGACACTCGGTGTTGCCGGGACGATTTTGTTCCAACTGCTCCCGCTCTCGCTCGGATGGAAAGACACGGTCGGGATTGAACTGAGTCGGACGTTGTTCTGGTACTTCGGTCACCCGCTCGTTTACTTCTGGCTCATGCCGGCCTATATCGTCTGGTATACGGTCGTGCCGAAAGTCATCGGTGGGAAGATCTTCTCGGACGCGCTCGCGCGGATGGCGTTCTTGTTGTTCCTCTTGTTCTCGTTCCCGGTCGGTTTCCACCACCAGTTGACAGAGCCGGGGATCGATCCGTTTTGGAAGTTCGTCCAAGTCATCTTGACGTTCCTCGTCGTCATCCCGTCGTTCATGACGGCGTTCTCGCTGTTCGCGACGTTCGAGCTGCGGGGACGCGCGCTCGGCGCACGCGGCTTATTCGGTTGGGTCAAAAAGATGCCGTATGGCGATGTGCGTTTCCTCGCCCCGTTCGTCGGAATGTTGTTCTTCATTCCGGCTGGTGCCGGTGGTATCATCAACGCGTCGCACCAATTGAACGCGATGGTCCACAACACGCTTTGGGTCACCGGTCACTTCCATATCACGGTCGGGACGGCCGTCGCCTTGACGTTCTTTGGAACCGCCTATTGGCTCGTGCCGGTACTACGCGGACGGACACTCACGAAATCGATGAACCGTCTCGGTTTGATTCAGACGGGGACGTGGGCGTTCGGGATGTCGATCATGTCGTATGCGATGCACATCTCAGGCCTTCAAGGTAACCCGCGTCGGACCGGTCCGGCGACGTATTTCTCAGACGCGTTGACGCGTGAATGGATCCCGTACCATATGGCGATGGCAATCGGCGGGACGATCCTTCTCGTCTCGGTGCTCATCTTCGTCTATTCGATGTTCAACTTGTCATTCCTCGCACCAAAAGGTGAGGAAGAGTTCCCACTCGCGGAAACGGAAGAGGCGGCAATGGAGACGCCACGGTTCTTCGAGAACTGGAAGCTCTGGATCACGGTCACGTTCGTCTTGATCGCATTCGCCTACACGGTTCCGATTTGGCACTTGATTGAAAGCGCGCCTCCGGGAGCGAAAGGTTGGGTGCTCTGGTAAACTGAAGTCAGCCCTTTGCTAGGGGCATCAAAACGATCAATCCGTTAATACAAGCCGACTATATCGTCCGCTCATCAAACTGACGCATCCTAATCAATGAGGATGCGTCTTTTGTTTTGGATTGTTTCGGGAAATGATGCCGTCGCGGCGAGAGCTCGACGTCACGATGGACGAGCTCGTCAGCAAAATCAAACGGCAATACGGGGAAGGGAATCCGAAGTTAAGAAGCGTTATCGTAGCAAGCAAGTCATCGAAGACGTTTGTCACTCAAAAAATCGACCGTTCAAAGACATTGATCGGAGTGGTCATGGTATTCGACTATGCATCAAGAACAAGTATCAATGGGCAATCGCTATATTCCGATTCAAGCAATGACACTTGAGACGTTAAAAGAAGATACGGGAGATGAATATCGTGCGATTCGATCTGACGGAACAGAATTGATTATTGATTTAAACTCGTTAGAGCAGACGACTCGCCAAGTCATTCAAGGTGCAGTCGGGTCAATCACTTATATCGATCAGTTAGTCTATCATGTGCTTCCTAAAAAAGAAGGAGCCATGTTAGAAGTATATGATGAAGGGGAAATGGTTTCGCGCGCTTCCATAAAAGCAGAAGGAGACAGCGGACAGACGGCGAATCGACCCGTCCATTACTATGTTTACTAATAGAAAAACCGAGAGGCGGCTGCCTCTCGGTTATTTCGTTGGTTTCGGGATGATGACCCCTTCTTCTAAATCAAGCAACATATCGATCAGTTCTGCACAGAATTCTGGGAACTGGTCGAGGAACGCACCTGGACCGACCTCATCCATGAAGTCGATGTACAGATCTGCTACGTTGCCAGCCATCTTCGCTGGAAGTGCGAGGAAGGCCGACCCGAAGCGCCAGCTGCCACGGATATCGAGCAGTTTGCCGAGCATGACGTCGCCCGGTTCACGAACCTCCGGCAACGTCACTTTATACGATTCTTTCGTCTCCCAATCGCGGAGACCGTCCTCGGTCACTTCAAAGACAGAGCACCGGGGGACGGCGAGACCGCGCAAGGCGTGATAGAGGGCGGGTGACATATCGGCTTTATGGTCCGCCAAATAGCGGCCATGCGGTGTCATCCCGTCCTCGTCCGTCTCAAAGAAGACGGCCCAATCGATGAACAAATCGCGGAACAGTTCGGCGTCTTTCAAGTGCCACGTGCCTTCCGAAGCGATCTCTTGGATATAGTTCGTCCACTGCGTGCTGCGTGCGAGTGCCGCTTGCTCGTATAACTTTTTCAGTTCGGCCAGCAATTCGGACTCTTCGACGAGCAAAGGGAAGGGAATTACTTTCCGGTCTTTTTTCATCGCCGTGGTCCTCGCTTGTCTGCAGGACGTTTGACGACCGGCGGTTTGTCTTCGATCCGTTTCTCGATGACTTCGCCACGGTAAATCTCAAGCTCTTTCAATTCGACACCGAGCTGGCGGGCGAACGATTTCAAGTGCGTCAAATCTTCCGGCGTCACGATCGAGAGGACCGTCCCGGCCGCGCTACCGCGAGCGGTCCGTCCTGAGCGGTGGATGAAGTCATCGGTCGATTCAGGTAAATCGAAATGGACGACGTGCGTCACTTCATCGATGTCGAGTCCGCGCGCTGCGAGACCCGTCGTGATGAGGAGCGGATATTCGCCTTTACGGAATTCGCGGAGCGTCTCGACGCGGGCACGTTTCCCTTTCAAGCTATCGAGCATACGGTAGTTCACTTTCATCTTATCGAGCTCACCTTTGAGCGGCGGTAAGAACGAGCGGTTGTTGATAAACGCGAGCACTTTGACGCCGTCGACGTGTGACAGGCGGCGAAGCAGTTCTGGCTTATAGCGACGTGTCGTCAACATATAGCCGTACGTCACTTGAGCACTGACAGTCCGTTCGACCTTCACGTGAACCGGTTCTTTCAAGAATGGGGCAGCCCATGCTTGGAGCGTGTCCGTCAACGTCGCCGAAACGAGTGAGATTTGATGCTCGTGCGCCGTATGGTTGATGATGCGCTCGGCTGCTTCCGTCAATCCGCTGTCGATGATTTGATCGGCTTCATCGAGCACGATCGTATGCGTTTCGTGCAGTTTAAGTTTTTTCTTCTCGATCAATTCAACGAGACGTCCTGGTGTCCCGACGATTAAATGCGGTTTTTTCTTCAAGCGATCGATTTGGCGCTTCAGTTCGACGCCGCCGATGAACGAGGCAATCCGGACGTCACCTTTTTCGGTGAAACGTTGCGCCACCGTTTGGATCTGCATGACGAGTTCGCGCGTCGGTGCGACGATGACGACTTGGATCCGGTCGTTCGAGGCATCGATTTTTTCAATAGCGGGTAAAAGATAAGCGAGTGTCTTACCTGTCCCTGTCGGTGCTTCGATCGTGACGTCTTTTCCTTCTAAAAGGGGCGGGAACGCTTCCGCTTGGACCGGCATCGGTTCGTTAAAGCCAAGGCGTTCCCAGGCTTCGTTAATGAATGGTTTTGTAAAGTTCATATCAGTTCTCCTTATCGTTGGGCAAAAACAAAGGAAGCATAAGCGCTCCCTGGTTCAAATATAGCGAACATGTTCAGTGTCTTGGTCAATCGATGAACGGAGCGTCTGTGTGTACACTTGCCCGTCCTCGACGAGTTTGATGTGCACGTCGATGTGCTCAGGTGAGGCTTCGACACCTTCGACCGTGAAGCCTTGATACACGCGGTATTCCAATTCCTTAAGCAATTTTGCATAGGCGTTTAGTTCTGGATACGTCGTCGCGACGTCGATTGGGCGCGACACGAGTGCGACCATTAAATGGTCACGGAAATCGATGAAATCCTCATTCTCGATATCGTCATCAAAGCGAATCCAAAAGCCTTTTTCTTCAAATTCTGTGATAAATCCGTCGCGCTTGTCTCCAGCCTCTTCGACTTTAAGGGAGATGCGGTCACCGGCTTTTAAGTTATGCTCGGCTGTTAATGGTTCATACGTCATGGGAAGAACCCCTTCCTCTTCTACAATGTTCTGCTTCCATTGTGCTCGATATAAGGCAAAAATTCAAGTTCTATCCCGAACCTGTGAGTTAAGTCACTACAAAAACTGTATGATTTTTCACAACTCCTTAAAGATAATACAGGATTCACAAGAACGTGAACGGACAGGGATTCGTCTGTTTCTATGTAAGTTGAAAAACTACTATAACAGATAAAATAGCGCTTACAAAAACGGCATAACACCAATGTTCATGAGATTGTTACAACTTTCACAAGAATGTAAAACATATTGTTGGCGTTTTCACGTACACTCATATTATAAGGAATCAGGCAGTTATCTCAACTATGAGGAGTGACCATAATGGCAACTGAAATTAAATCAGCCTGGTCAGGATTTGTTCCTGGACAGTGGACGAACGAAGTGAATGTCGGTGAATTTATCCGCTTGAACCGCCACGAGTATACAGGGGATGACCGTTTCTTAGTCGGACCGACAGAGGCGACGAATCGTCTTTGGGGACAAGTGATGGAATTGACGAAAGAAGAACGGGAACGCGGGGGCGTTTGGGATGTCGATCAAAACACGCCGTCGACAATTATCTCACACGGACCTGGGTACTTAAATAAAGACCTTGAAAAAGTCGTCGGTGTCCAAACGGACGAACCGTTCAAACGCTCGATTCATCCGAACGGCGGCATCCGCATGGTCGACGCCGCGCTCGAGTCATACGGCTTCGAACCAAATCCTGAAATCACAAAAATCTATTCAGACATTCGTAAAACACACAACCAAGGTGTTTTCGATGCCTACACACCAGAGATGCGGGCGGCACGGAAGTCAGGGATCATCACAGGTCTCCCAGACGCATACGGACGTGGCCGGATCATCGGTGACTACCGTCGCGTTGCCTTATACGGTTTAGATTTCTTGATTGCCGAGCGTAAAAAAGATTTGGCGAACAATGGCGGTTTCCTCTCAGAAGCAGACATTCGGACGCGGGAAGAGATGTCTGAACAGCTTCGTGCCCTTCAAGAATTGAAACAACTCGGCGCTGCTTACGGATTCGACCTCGGTCGCCCGGCTGAAACGACGCAAGAAGCCTATCAATGGGTATATCTCGCTTACCTTGCAGCTGTCAAAGAACAAAACGGTGCGGCGATGTCTCTCGGACGCGTATCGACATTCCTTGACGTGTACGCTGAGCGTGACATGGCGGCGGGCCGTTTGACAGAGTCAGACGTCCAAGAAATCGTCGATCACTTCATCATGAAACTCCGCATCGTCAAATTCTTGCGGACGCCTGACTATAACGAATTGTTCTCTGGAGATCCAACTTGGGTCACGGAATCAATCGGTGGGATGAGTGAGGATGGCCGTTCGAACGTCACGAAGAGTTCGTTCCGTTTCCTTCACTCGCTCACAAACCTCGGCCCGGCACCAGAACCGAACTTGACGGTGCTTTGGTCGACGAAATTACCGGAAGGATTCAAACAATATTGCGCGAAGATGTCAATTGAGACGTCGGCGATCCAATACGAGAACGACGACCTCATGCTTCCAGAGTTTGGTGACGATTACGGCATCGCCTGCTGTGTGTCACCGATGAAAATCGGCAAACAGATGCAGTTCTTCGGTGCCCGTGCCAATATGGCGAAAGCACTCCTCTACAGCATGAACGGTGGACGCGATGAGAAGAGCGGCGATCAAATCGCTCCGGCTTGGGACATGAACACAGAAGACGTCCTCACGTACGACAAAGTGTACGCTGATTTCGACCGGACGCTCGACTGGCTCGCGGAGCTTTACGTCAACACACTCAACGTCATTCACTTCATGCACGATAAATATGCGTACGAACGGATCGAAATGGCGCTCCACGATCCTGAAATCTTACGGACGATGGCTTGTGGTATCGCTGGCCTTTCGGTGACGGCGGACAGCTTGTCAGCAATCAAATATGCGACGGTCAAACCGGTCCGGAATGAATTCGGCATCGCTGTCGACTTTGAAACAGAAGGCGACTTCCCGAAATTCGGAAACAACGATGACCGTGTCGACGCAATCGCCGTCGAACTCGTCGGATCGTTCATGGAAAAAGTCCGGAAACATAAAACGTACCGCGACGCGCTTCATACGCAGTCGGTCTTGACGATCACGTCGAACGTCGTCTACGGCAAGAAAACAGGTAATACGCCGGACGGCCGTCGTTCTGGTGAGCCGTTCGCACCAGGTGCGAACCCGATGCACGGCCGCGATACGAAAGGAGCGGCAGCGTCGCTCTCGTCAGTCGCCAAACTTCCGTTCGAACACGCGCAAGACGGCATTTCGTACACGTTCTCGATCGTACCGAAAGCACTCGGTAAAGAAGACGTCGCACGTGAACTTAACTTGGCGGCACTTCTTGACGGCTATATGGGTGGCGAGCACAAAGGTCACCACTTGAACGTCAACGTCTTCAATCGTGAGACGCTGCTCGACGCTATGGAACATCCAGAAGAGTACCCGCAGCTCACGATCCGCGTATCAGGTTACGCCGTCAACTTCATCAAGTTGACACGCGAGCAACAGATCGACGTCATCAACCGGACGTTCCACGGTTCATTATAAGTAAAGGCTTGGCGGCCTTCGCTTGAAGGCCGCTCATTCGTTAGGAGGTCATCTCGATGACAATGGGATATGTACACTCGGTCGAATCGTTTGGAACCGTTGACGGCCCGGGAATTCGTTTTATCGTCTTTTTGCAAGGTTGTGCGCTTCGCTGCTTGTATTGCCACAACGCTGATACGTGGGATTTTAAAAAGAATAACCATCGTTCGGCCGAGGACGTCATTCAAGAAGCGCTCAACTATCGTCCGTTCATGGAAGCATCAAAAGGCGGCATCACAATTTCAGGGGGCGATCCGCTCGCGCAGCCAGAGTTTTTAGAAGCGCTGTTGCGTGAAGCGAAAAAACACGGGCTCCACACGACGCTCGATACGTCGGGTGCACTCCGTCCTCCTAACCTTGACGCCATCTTAGACCACACCGACCTCGTCTTACTCGATATTAAACACATCGATGACGACATGTGCAAGAAACTGACAGGACGGAGCAACGCCAACACGCTCGCGCTTGCTGAACATTTATCCGAGCGCGGAACGAAAATGTGGATTCGCCACGTTCTTGTCCCGGAATGGACGCTTGATGAAGGGGCGCTCCGGCGCACGGCGGCGTTCATTCAAAAACTCGACCACGTCGAGAAAGTTGAAATCTTGCCGTATCACGAGATGGGCGTCTATAAATGGGAGGCGCTCGGCCTCGACTATCCATTAAAAGGCATCAAACCACCGACGACGGAAGAAGTCGAGTGGGCGGAAGGGATCTTGCAAGGTACAGTCTAAAAAAACTGCGCAGACCGTTATGGTCTGCGCAGTTTTTCGTGTTATAGCCGTTTATCACGCACGTGGCGGCGAATAGCGTCCTCATCGAGCGGACGGTTGGCGACACCGGTCTCGACAGCCGTCTTCGCGACGGCGATTGCGACGGCCGGTGCGACCCGCTCGTCGAACGGGCTCGGGATGACGATGCCGTTCGCGAGGTCGTCCTCTGTTAATAAGTCAGCGATCGCATGGACGGCCGCTTCTTTCATCTCTTCGTTGATCTCTGACGCCCGGACGTCGAGCGCCCCACGGAAAATACCGGGGAAAGCGAGGACGTTGTTCACTTGGTTGGCGAAGTCCGAGCGACCGGTCGCGACGATGCGGGCCCCTGCGGAAGTCGCGAGGTCCGGCATAATCTCCGGCACCGGGTTCGCGAGGGCAAAGATGATCGGATCCGTGGCCATCGTGCGGACCATGTCCTCGGTGACGGCGCCGGCGGCTGAGACGCCGATGAAGACGTCGGCCCCCTCGAGCACGTCGGCGAGCGTACCGATGTGGAGCTTCCGGTTCGTCGCCTTGGCGATTTGGTCTTTGAACGGGTTCATGCCGTCGGCGCGTCCTTCATAAATCGCACCTTTCGTATCACAGATGACGAGGTCCTCGACGCCGAAGCGCTTGAGCAGTTTGGCGATGGCGATTCCGGCGGCCCCGGCCCCATTCATGACGACACGCAGTTCAGGCATCGTCTTGTCGACCAAACGGAGTGCATTGACGAGGCCGGCCAAGACGACGATCGCCGTCCCGTGTTGATCGTCATGGAAGACCGGGATTGGGAGCGTCTGCTTCAACCGGGCCTCGATCTCAAAACATTCGGGTGCCTTGATGTCTTCTAAGTTGACGGCGCCGAACGTCGGGGCCAGTAGTTCGACCGTCCGCACGATCTCATCGACGTTGTGTGTGTCTAAACAAATCGGGAACGCATCGACCCCGGCGAAACTTTTGAACAGGACGGCCTTGCCTTCCATGACCGGCAACGCCGCTTCCGGACCGATGTTGCCGAGCCCGAGTACGGCGCTTCCGTCCGAGACGACGGCGACCGTGTTGGCGCGCAACGTATATTCATAGGACAGCTCTTTATTGTCGGCGATGCGGCGGCACGGTTCGGCGACGCCCGGTGAGTAGGCGAGGCTGAGCGCTTCTGTCGTGTCGACGTCGACTTTTGGCGTCGTTTCTAATTTACCGTGGTGCAAAGCATGCATCTCGAGTGCGCGTTCGTTCAATGTTTTCATAACTCTCTCCCTGTGTGCGTACGATTTTTTGTCTGTCACAATCGACTACATTGTATCGAAGAAACCGCTTACTTTCGAGCGTTTTACCTGCTATGGACGCAATTATTTCTGAACGATTGTTCATATATGTAGAATTGGTCCTGACAATTCATTGTTCGATACATTCGATGTACCAGATTTTCTGATACCGCTATCATCTCAGTCTACAGACCGAGGAAAAACAAGCCTTCCGCTCGTCGCCATCTTTTAAATGGCGTATTATGATAAGAGTGTACTTAATGAGGAGGGATGACAGATGAATCGCCAAGTGAAGCAAGTGTTGTTCATCGTGGCGGCAATCTCTCTAGTTCTCGTCCTAATCGGCTTTTTACCAAATATGATCATGTTTGGTTTGGGGGCGCTCTTAGCACTTTGGGCTGGAGTCAGATTCATGGCCGTGACGCATGTCGGCGCAAAAATCGGTTACGGCTTGCTCGCCGTGATCGGGATCATCACGATTTTGTCGAATATTTGGGCGTTAATCGGAATTGTGGTGGCATGGATGTTGTTTAAAGGGTATATGATGTATGCCAACCAAAAGCGGGACGTTGAGATCTTAAATGCGGACGGGTCGCGTGCTAGTCGTAGCAGCTTCCAATCGTTCGATCAAGTCTGGCAAAAGTTTGTAAACCGTCGCTAAGTTTTTAGAAGGAGGATTTTATGATGAAGACACCATTTGATCAGTTTCGTGATTTAGCTAACGAGTTGACGAAAGAATTTTCAAAAGAAATGAAAAAGTATCAAGATAAAGAGGCGCCACGCTCGAGTGGGGAAGCCGAATTGAACCGCCACATCCGCGGCGCTGAAAAAGAGGCGTTGTCGGTCGAACGTCTCGTCGAGCGTCAGAAGGCGTTGCTCGGCGAACTCGCGACGAAGCGTGACGATGCCAAATTGATGGCTGACAAGCGCTACGAACAGACAGAGCTCGCGAAACAAGCCGGCGAAGAGAAACTGGCTGAACGCGCTGCTCTCGAGTCAAAACATTACGGTGAACAGTATCGCTACTTCGAAGGCTTGTTAGACGAAGGCGGTCGTGAACTTGATGCCCTTGAGCGCCGTGCCCTTGAGATGCGTCTCAAACTCGACGAGATGCAAAACAAGCGTTACGAGTTCGCGATGCGTGAGAACCTTGATTTGTTGAAAGGTGCGCTCGATCAAATCTTCGGAGCGGACACATCGAAGTCGCATCCGTTCACAGAAGAAGAGAAGAAAGACGCAACGAAAGAAGAACCTGAGGTCGACGAAAAAATCGACGCGATGGACGAAGATGATTTCGAAGCAAAATTAAAAGAACTTGAGCGTCGCTTTAAACAAGACTGACGTACTGGTTCAGCGATGGTCCAGAATATTTTCGGGCCATCGCTTCTTTGCTTCATTGTACATATCGATAGGGAGGGGGGATCAGAGTGGAACGTTGGAACACACGCCAAATCATCGGCTTCATGATTATTTTATTTGCCATCGGACTATTTATCGACATCTTGACGGGTGGGAACAGCGTCCTCTTCAGCATGATTGTGCCGCTCTTATTGCTTTATATCGGGCGTCGCTTCAGCCGGAAAGGAAATCAGCCGGTCAGTTATATCTTTTATGGGATTGGCGGCGTGATGCTCGTCGGACTCATCTTTTCTTCGGCCGCGTTCGGGTTCGTCTTATCAGGATTATTGCTCATGTTCGGGTACCGTTTGTATAAAAATCGACCGCTTGAGTCGAGTCGGTTCCGGTCGCATATTCGTCAAGAACAGGCGTTTTCGTTCGGGACGAAAGAGTCGGGCCATTACGTCTTGCAAGACACGAATGAATTCTTTTTGCTGCGCGACGTCGAGATGGATTTATCGCGCGCCATCATTCCGGAAGGGGAGACGTTCTTGCTCTTGAACGGACTCGCTGGGGATATCCGCATCCTCATCCCGGCCGGTTACGATTATTCGATCGACGCCTCGATCGGTTTTGGCAAGATCCAAGTCGATGAATCGAACTATTCACCGGTGTTTAACCGCCGTTTTTATACGGCGTCCGATGAGTATCAAGCAGCGAACCGGAAAGTCCGGATTCATATCGTGCTCATGAGCGGAAGCGTCGAGGTGATGACCGTATGAAGAAGGATTCTTACCCAAGGACGGTCGTCTGGCACCAATTATTCAGTAGTCTACTGACGGCGCTATTCGTGACGATTGCATTTCTAATAGGTGACTCGACTTCACTCCGAGATTTATTTACACGTGAAGAAGGGTTGCCTTTCGGTGTGTCTATCATTGTCATCGCCGTCTTGATCGGCAGCATATTTGGAGTTGGCTCTTATTTTTATTTACGCCGGGATTTCCGTGAAGTGGCGATTGCCCTATGGAAGCTCGAGAATCAAAAAGAGATCGTGTTCCGGCCGTTATCGCCGTACCGCGACACGCTTGAACGGATTGTCCGTATCAGCAAACAACGTACGGAGATGATCGAAGTCGCCAAACGGGTCGGCGATCGGCCGGTCAGTGTCGAAGAGGCACGTAGCGAGGCGGTCGTCGAAGAACGTCGTCGCGTCGCCCGTGAGCTGCACGACTCGGTCAGCCAACAACTCTACGCGATCTCGATGATGACGACAGCGGTCAAGCAGACGATCGAATCGAAACCGGAACTCGCCGCTAAACAGATCGGTCAAGTCGAAGTCATGGCACAGACCGCTCAGGCCGAGATGCGTTCGCTCTTGTTGCAGCTTCGTCCCGTCGAGTTAGAAGGGATGACCTTGAAGACGGGGATTGAACGTCTGTTAGAAGAACTGTCCCGCAAACAATCGACCGAGCTCATCTGGCGTCTCGAGGAAGTGAAATTGTCACGCCATGCGGAAAATGAGTTGTTCCGCATCGTTCAAGAAGCGATCAGCAATACGCTCAGGCATGCCAAGGCGAAGCGGCTCGAAATTGAAATGCGGACCGTCCAACAGACGGTCATCTTGAAAATAAATGACGACGGGATCGGTTTTAATGTCGAGGATACACAAGTCGCCTCATATGGCTTACAATCGATAAGAGAGAGAACGGCCGAAGTCGGCGGGACGTTACGTCTCGTCAGCGTGCCTGGAGTCGGTACACAAATCGAAGTGCGTGTGAAACAACAAGTGGAGGGGTTAGAATGATTCGAGTCGTATTGATTGATGATCATGAGATGGTCCGGGCTGGTGTCTCGGCATTTCTGTCGACACAGCCGGACATTGAAGTAGTCGGGGAAGCGTCGGACGGGGCGACCGGAGCGGAACTCGCCATCGCTGAAAAACCGGACGTCGTCTTGATGGACCTCGTGATGGAGCCTGTGGACGGAGTCGAGTCGACGAAGCGTATCAAAGCGAGCTGGAAAGATGCGAAAATTTTAGTCGTGACGAGTTTTTTGGACGATGAAAAAGTGTATCCGGTCATCGAGGCCGGTGCGATGAGTTATGTCTTGAAGACGGCGAACGCGAATGAAATCGCCGACGCGATCCGTCAGACGGCAGCCGGTAATCCGGTCATGGCCGCACAAGTGACCGGCAAGATGCTCGAACGTCTGCGGCATCCGGAGACGACCCTTCATGAAAGTTTGACGGCGCGGGAACGCGAGATTTTGCAACTGATGGCCGAAGGCAAGGCGAACCAAGTCATCGCCGATGAATTATACATTTCGTTGAAGACGGTGAAGACGCACGTCTCGAATATTTTGACGAAGCTTGACGTCTATGACCGGACGCAAGCGGTCGTCTATGCGTTTCAACATAATTTAGTGGACAAATAATCACTCGGACGGGGGAAACGGGATGATTCCAACGATTGAAACGGAACGACTGCAGTTACGGCAGTTACAACCGACCGATGCGGAGCGTCTATTCACGATTTTTTCAAACGTCGACGTGTTGCGCCATTATGGGATGGAGCCGCATCAATCGCTTGGACAGACGGAACAAATGCTATTCGGGATGCTAGAAGGGATTGCCGACGGGTCGATCATGCGTTGGGGCATTATGAGGAAAGGTAATCCCGAGTTGATGGGGACGATCGGCTTCCACAATCGCGCCCCGCGCCATCGACGTGCCGAGATCGGTTATGAGATCCATCCGCATTATTGGCGGAACGGCTACGCGACAGAGGCGTTGCAGGCGGTATTGACGTTTGCTGCGTGTTCCGCAGATATCGAGCGAGTCGGGGCTATCGTCTATCCTGAAAATATCCCTTCGCAGCAACTGTTAGAACGCAATGGTTTTATTCGTGAAGGAACACTGCGCCACTATATGCGCCAAGGTAATCAAACATACGACGTGTACGTATACGGCTACATAGCGAAAAAAGACGGACCACAATGTTAAATTGTGATCCGTCTTTTTTTATTTTTTCTGAGCTTGAATTTGTTCATCGATTTCAGACAAGTACTCCCAGCGCTCCATTTTTTCTTCGAGTGTTTGCTTGAGGGTACTGATTTCAGCGTAAAGATCGTTCACTTTTCCGAGATCGCTACCGGCATCGGCGAGTCGCGCTTCTGCAGCTTCGATTTTCTGTTCGGTTAGAGCGATCTCTTCCTCGATCGTCTCCCACTCTTTTTGTTCTTTAAAAGTGAATTTGACGACGTCGACTTTGGCGCGCTCTTTCTTGTCTTTCGGTTCTTTTTTAAGTTGACGTGCCTCGTCTTGAAGCTCGGCCAGATAATCGCTATATTCGGCGTGGTAGACGTTGATTGTCCCCTCTTCGAAGGCGATGAGTTGCTCGGCGATACGGTCAAGGAAGTAACGGTCGTGACTGACGGCGATGACGGTTCCTGGGAACGACTCTAAGTAGTCCTCTAAAACCGACAACGTTTCCGTATCGAGATCGTTCGTCGGCTCATCTAAGAACAAGACGTTCGGCTCATCCATCAAAATCCGCAGCAACACAAGGCGCCGCTTCTCGCCACCGGACAGTTTACTGATCGGTTTATATTGGGCGTCCGGTGTGAACAAGAAACGCTCGAGCATTTGACCGGCGGTGATCGTCTCGCCGTCCGGTGTGTAGATGACTTGGGCGATCCGTTCGATCTCGTCGATGACCCGTCGCGTCGTATCGTCAAATTCGACTTGTTGACCGTAGTAACCGATGTGAACCGTCTCACCGTGGACGACCGTGCCTGACGTCGGTTCGATGCGACCGGCGAGTAAGTTCATGAGCGTCGTCTTGCCGCTCCCGTTCGGTCCAACGATGCCGTACCGTTCCCGGCGTCCGAACAGCCAACTGAAATCGTGAATGAGCGGCGTGTCCGCATACTGGAACGACAACTGTTCGACTTCGATGACTTTTTTACCGAGCCGGCGTGAACCGACCGATACGTCGAGCGCATCGTCTTCGGCGAGTGCCTCTTGCTGCTTTAAGCCCTCGACACGTTGAATCCGGGCTTTCTGTTTCGTCGTCCGAGCTTTGGCACCGCGGCGTAGCCAAGCGAGCTCGCGTCGCAAGATGTTTTGCCGCTTTTGTTCCATCGACTGGGAGCGGGCTTTGCGTTCGGCCCGTTTCTCGAGAAACAGTTCATAGTTCCCGTCATAAAAGTAAGACGTGCCGTCGGCAATCTCGAGAATATGGTTCGTCACACGGTTCAAGAAATAACGGTCGTGGGTGATGAGCAAGATCGCGCCTCGGTAGTCCGCGAGAACCGTCTCGAGCCAAGCGATCGTATCGGCGTCAAGTTCGTTCGTCGGCTCGTCAAGTAAGAGCAAGTCGGCTTCGTCGAGCAAGGCCGCAGCGAGCGCGACCCGTTTTTGTTGGCCCCCGGAGAGGGAACTGATCTCGGCCGACACGTCGGGTAACCCGAGCCGATTCAAGATCGACTTCAGCTTCGCTTCCGTTTCCCAAGCGTCAGCGGCATCGACCGCTTGCTGTGCTTTCATGAAACGTTCGAGCCATTGCTCGCTCGATGGGTTCGCCTCGAGTGCTTGGCGAGCGAGCTCGTATTGTTTTAACGCCAAGACGGATGGGGTGTTGCTCGTGAACAAGGCGTCTAAAATTGTCTGACCGGGAGCGAAATCGACGGTTTGCGTCAAATAACGAATCCGATAGTCGTTCGGATGTTGCATCGTGCCTTTGTCTGCTGTTTCGACGCCGGCAATGATTTTTAAGAACGTCGATTTCCCAGAACCGTTGACGCCGATGACACCAATCCGGTTACCGGGATGAATCGTCATCGTGACGTCGTCAAACAAGACTTTATCGGCGAACTCTTTACGGATGCCTTCGATTGTTAATAAACTCATTTGGAACCTCCTTCAACGACTTGGCGAATCATCGCTTCTACTTTCGCTGTCAAATCTTTATTCGAGACGTCAGCCGGGTCGATAGCCGGTAAAAACGTCACATCGACGATACCCGGTCTAATCCGGTTTTTCATTTCGAGCAGGTGATGGCTGCCGTTGATCGCCACCGGAACGATTTTTGCTCCGCTCGACGTGGCGAGCGTCAGGCTGCCGGCTTTAAACTCTTTCATCGGCCCACCTTTTGAACGAGTGCCTTCCGGGAAGATGATGATTGACTGTCCGGATTGGATTGTCTCGACACCGGCGCGGATCGCTTTGACGGATTGGCGGCGGTCGCTGCGATCGATAAAGATGCAACCCATCAATTCCATCCAACCCGCGATCATCGGAATTTTTTTGACTTCGATTTTTGAGATGAACGCTTTCGGATGGTTCGTCGCCGTGATCATGATCGGGATGTCGAAGTTTCCTTGGTGGTTGGCGACGTAGACGACCGGTTCGTTCGGAATATGTTCTTGTCCGTGCACACGGACTCGGGCTCCGGCCACTTTCAATAAGAAGCCGGCCCAGTTGTAGGCGATTTTTTGAACGTAATCGTATCGTGCCGGTACGTCGAGTCGTTTTGCTTTCGGATAAAACGGAAGCAAGACGGGCAAGACGGCGAAGAACGAGAAAAACCAAATGGCGGTGCGTAACATAGTATCAATCTCCTTTTCAAAATAGAGCCAAACAGCAAGAAAGAGTCTTCTTCTCACACAGAGAATCTGACTCTTAGACATGAATCTTTATTCCCAGAAGCGAGAATCGGTTTCCTCTTCTTCTTCCTCGAGTTCGAACGTAATTCGTTTATTCACCGGGTCAACGACAAAGTAGGCACCGTCTTGCTCGATGCTCTTAAACTGCATCACGTGATCACTGCCAATTTCTAAGGTGAGGCGGATTCGATTGTCGTCATCGACGAGCAAAATGCCGTCTTCTTTCAGCCACAGCTCCATGACGGGTGAATAGCGTAACAGCCATTCGTTCGATAAAGGGATTTCATTCATTCGTGTTTGTGCCTCCTACGGTCCAAGTCCGTTGTGCTCTTCTATCTAGAATAGAATACCAAAAGTGGCGTGGGAACACGAGCGTTATGTAGAGCGTTTGCGTGAACTGGAGTGCATGCGAGCGACGATGCGATCGATGCGCTTTTGATTGCGCCGTTCTTTCAGGAGCACGTTCATTTGTGCGATAAGCTGTTTAAATGAAGATAGACCCATGGCGAGCAGCGCCGCGAACAAGAATGTGCCGATCGGATCTTTGAAAAAACCGGTTTGGAGCGAGACGGACAAACCGACGACTGAAAGAATCGTGGTGAGAAAATAAAATAGCATGAGTGACTCTCCCTTCCCAGATGATTCAATTGAAAAAACCGAACGTATTTCTCGTTCGACAAGTGAGTAAAAAATTCCTTTTTTTGTCGAACAAAACAAAAAAACGCCTTCTGACGAGTGAACTGCTCCCCGTCAAGTAGACAGTGTAAATAATGAAAACCAACCTAGGCGGCTTGAGACCTGTATTCGACAGGGCTCAGGCCGTTTAGTCGTTTCTGGAAACGGTCGTGGTTGTAGAACGCTAT